>CAKRUL010000274.1 GCA_934403665.1 uncultured Clostridia bacterium
CCCCCGTCTTGGCAACCGGCATCTTCGTGACTGCCCCGATATCGCCGGCAATTAATTTTTTCACTTCCGTTTGTTTCTTGCCCACCATCGTGTATAATCTTCCCACTTTTTCCGGCTCTTCTTTCCGCACATTATAAAGCGGCATATCCGGTGTGATGGTTCCGGAAAGCACTTTGAAATAGGAAAGCTTTCCGATATAAGGATCCACCAATGTTTTGAACACAAACAAAACAGGCGGCTCCTTTTCATCGCATTGAATGGTCACTTCTTCTTCCGTGCCGGGAAGAAACGTCTTGCGCTGTGCAATCTCATTCGGCGCCGGGAACAGCTCCACACAGGTATCCAGCAAACGTTTTACGCCGATATTGTGCGTGGCAGAGCCAAACAGAACCGGAACCAGAGAACAATCATCCACCCCTTTGCGGACGCCTGCAATCACTTCCTTGGGGGTAAACTCCTCCCCTGCAAAATATTTCTCCATCAATTCCTCCGAGGTTTCCGCCACCGCTTCCAACAGCATATCGCGCACCTTTGCCACCTCGTCGCTGTATTCTGCCGGGATCTCCATCGGATTGTTTCCGCCGGGCACATACCGCCGCGCCTCCATATGTATCACATCGATAAATCCGATCACCTTTCCGTCCTCCCGCACAGGGATAAAAAACGGCGCGATGGATTTTCCGAAGGTTTCTTTCAGCTGATCTACCACCTTGGTGAAATCCACATTTTCTTCATCGATTTCATTGATGAAAATAATTTTGGGGATGCTGTGCTTATCGGCGCGTGCCCAAGCCTTTTCCGTCCCTACCTGCACACCGGCCTTTCCGCTGACCATGATGATGGTTCCGTCCGCAACCGAGCTTCCCTCCATCATTTCCCCGATAAAATCAAAATACCCAGGAGTATCTATAATATTAATCTTACAATCATCCCACTCTATATTTGCAATGGAAGTGTTCACAGAACTTTTCCGTTTGATTTCTTCCGCGTCAAAATCCATTGTGGTGTTTCCATCGGCAACCTTGCCCAGACGTTCAATTGCTTTCACATTGTAAAGCATCGCTTCGACCAAATTTGTTTTGCCCGTTCCGCCATGTGCAATCAGACAGATATTTCTGATTGCAGATGTGTTGTAATCTTTCATATGTTTTTCCTCCTTGTAGTAGTAAAAATAAGGTTCTGTGCAGTCTTTTGAAAGTCCGCAATCCCTCATATATATAATTTCGCCGAATCTTAAGAGATTCCTGCTAACAAATCGCACAAATTTTGATCTTTTTTTGGTGCATTTTCACAAAAATCATTGTGCGTTACTCCGTGAAAGATTCGCTCCGATCCAAGTCGACCAGAATAATATCATCGCCGATCTTCTTAATTTCCTTCCATGGGATCACATAATCCTCATATTTGCCGAAAAGACCGAACATCTTCGTCTCTCCGGGCACAATGATAGAGCCGATTTTTCCCGTTTTCAGATCGACCTCCACATCATAGACAAATCCCAAACGCCGCCCGTCGGAAAGATTGATGACTTCTTTCTTTTGAATTTCCGATGCCCTGTCCATACGAATCCCCTCCAGCTTCCGTCCTGTATCACTTCATCTTATTCTTTTTCTCCGCGAAATATGTAAACAAATAGGTCTTTCTCCCCGAAAAGCTGCAGTGCCAAAAAACAAATTGTAATGGAAAACCGGTACGGACAGACCGGAAAAAAGAAGCGGATTTGCGCAAGCAAAAAGCGCCTGAAATCATTCAGATTTCAGGCGCTTCTGTCATTTTATTTCGTGAAATGGTACCGGAAGCCTTTGGGGGGATCACTTCTTTTCCACCCCTATGGTAACTGCTTCGCCGTTGATATCCCACTCTTTCGTATAACCGTTCATCCCGTCAAAGTGCACCGCCTCTGCCAGCACATCTTCCCGGACAGACTCCAGGTTTCGTTTCACAATGTCTATAATCTTTTCACTGCCGTTCACATAGACATGAATGGAATCCGTGACATCAAATCCTGCCTCTTTGCGCATGGTCTGGATTTTGCTGATGACCTCCCGGACAAATCCTTCCTCAAGCAATTCCGGCGTCAGCTGTGTATCGAGAACCACGGTCACGCCGTTCGCCTCCTCGGTTGCATAGCGATCGGACTTTGCTGTTTCAATCAACAGATCCTCCGGCGCCAGTTCAATTTCTCCGCTCTGCAAGGTCAGCTTCAGAACGCCGTTGGTGTCCAGCTCCTTCTTGGCTTTTCCGCCGTCCAGCGTTTGCAGCAGTGCACGGATCTCGCCCAGCTGTTTTCCGTATTTCGGACCCAGTGTCCGCATCTGCGGCTTAAAGTCAGAGACATCGTCCGTAAAGGAAGCCTTCTTCACATTCAGTTCTTCCCTGATAATCTGTTGATAGAAATCGCTCAGCGTCTCTTTTGATTTGATGAACATTTCCCCGATCGGCTGGCGGTTTTTGATATTGGCGCTGTTCCGTGCAGCCCTTCCCAGAACGACAATCTCCAGAACCAGCTCCATATCCTCCTCCAGCTGTTTGTCGATCATGCTTTCGTCTGCGACCGGGAAATCGCACAGATGCACACTCTCCGGCGCGTTCTTGTCAATGCTGCAAACCAAATTGCGATAAATATCCTCCGTCATGAACGGAATCATGGGCGCCGCCGTTTTTGCCACCGTCACCAATGCGGTATACAGCGTCATATAGGCATTGATTTTATCCTGCGGCATGCCTTTCACCCAGAAACGTTCCCGGCTTCTTCTGACATACCAATTGCTCATCTCATCCACAAACTCCTGCAAAGCTCTTGCCGCTTCTGGAATCCGATAGTTCGCCAAATGATTGTCCACTGT
>CAKRUL010000275.1 GCA_934403665.1 uncultured Clostridia bacterium
GATACAGCCGGTCGTCTGCACATTGACGAGGCATTGATGGAAGAGCTTTCTAATATCAAAAACGCATTGAATCCTTCTGAAATTCTTCTTGTGATTGACGCAATGACAGGGCAGGATGCATTAAATTCCGCCACTGCGTTTAATGAACAGCTGGATTTATCCGGCATTATTGTCACGAAACTGGACGGGGATGCCCGCGGAGGAAGCGTGCTTTCTGTCCGTGCGGTTACCAAGAAACCCATCAAATATGTCGGTATGGGTGAAAAGCTCAACGAGCTGGAACCCTTCCATCCGGATCGCATGGCATCCAGAATTTTGGGAATGGGCGATGTGCTTACACTGATCGAAAAAGCGGAGCAAGCCTTTGATGAGAAAAAAGCCAAAGAACTGGAAAAGAAGATGCGCGATCAGAGCTTTACCTTTGAAGATTTTCTGGATCAGCTGGATCAACTGAAAAATATGGGACCTTTGGACAACATGCTGTCCTTGATTCCCGGCGTGAACAAAAAAGCGTTAAAGGGAGTCAATTTGGATGAAAAACAATTTGACCGCACGAAGGCAATTATTCTTTCCATGACGGGGAAGGAACGCCAGAATCCGCAGATAATCAATTATTCCAGAAAGCAGAGGATTGCGAATGGAAGCGGCACCACATTGCAGGAAGTCAATGGACTTTTAAAGCAGTTTGAACAGATGAAAAAAATGATGAAGCAATTTTCCAAAAAGAAAATGCCGAAAGGCATGAAAGGCTTCTTCTAAAAATATAATTGCTTATTTTGATATTTTATATAAAGTATCACAGCTTATGGAGGTGAAAAATACAATGGCAGTAAAAATCAGACTGAAAAGAATGGGTGCCAAAAAAGCTCCTTTCTACAGAGTGGTTGTTGCAGATTCCAGATTTCCCAGAGATGGCAGATTTATTGAAGAAATCGGTACTTACAACCCCATGAAAGACCCTTCTGAATTCAGCGTTGATGCTGAAAAAGTTCAGAAGTGGATCAAAAACGGCGCACAGCCTACAGATACTGTAAGAAATCTTCTGAAAAAGAATGGTATTCTCTAATACCAGAAGGAGGTTTTCCAGGTGAAAGATCTACTAATCTTCCTTGCGAAATCGTTAGTGGACGCTCCGGAGGAAGTACAGGTCGTTGAAAAAGAAACGGAAAACGGTATTCTTTTTGAACTTCATGTAGCACCTTCTGATATGGGGAAAGTTATCGGCAAGCAAGGGAAAAACGCACAGGCAATCAGATGCCTGATGAAAGCGGCATCGTCAAAAGAAAACAAGAAAGTTTCTGTTGACATTGTCCAATAAGCAAATGTGGAGTGGGCATATTCGCCCACTCTTTTGCTAAAAAAAGACTTTTTAAAATCAAAGAAACACAAAGAATTCAAAAAAACAGCAGAGACGTTTCGGTTCACTGCCTAATATGAAAACAGGAAGGCGGTTTGTCAGAGCATGCAGAAGAAAATTACAATCGGAAGAATCGTGAATACCAGAGGACTCAAAGGAGAAGTGAAAGTTCTCCCTATGGTCGATGATCTGGAATTGTTTGAATCGATTGATTATGTAATGATTGATGAAAAAAAATATGCGATCGAAGGAACAAAATATTTTAAAGGGAATGCGATTTTAAAGCTTTCCGGCATCAATACAATAGAGGAAGCGGAACTTTATAAAACCAAGACAATAGCAATCTATGAAGAGGATTTGCCGGCTTTGGAAGAAGGCATGTATTATGTGAAAGATTTACTCGGTTTGACAGTGGAAACAGAGGGCGGGGAATTGCTCGGAAAAATCGTGGATGTCTTTAAAACGGGGAGCAATGATGTGTATACAGTAAAACAGGCGGACGGAAAGAAAATATATCTTCCCGCGATAAAGGATGTTGTGCGCAGCATTGATTTGGAAGAGAAAAAAGTAACGGTAAAATTGCTTGAGGGGCTTTTATAATGCGGATTGATATATTGACGCTGTTTCCGGAAATGGTGCGGACCATTCTCGGCGAATCCATTACCGGACGCGCTTTGAAAAATAATTTATATGAACTCAATACAGTGAATATCCGTGATTTTACGGAAGATAAGCACAGAAGGGTAGACGATTCTCCTTATGGCGGCGGTTCCGGAATGGTGATGGAGGCGCAGCCGATTTATGATGCCTATACTTCCGTGTGTTCTGACGATGCGAAGGTTATCTATCTGTCACCGCAGGGGAAACCCTTTTGCCAGCAAAAGGCGAAGGAGTTTTCCAAAGAGAAGCACTTGATCTTTTTGTGTGGACATTATGAGGGAGTGGATGAGCGCGTCTTGGAGGAAATTGTAGACGAGGAAATTTCCTTGGGAGATTTCGTCCTGACCGGCGGAGAAATCGCGGCATGCGCCGTTTGCGATGCGCTTTTGCGTTTGGTGCCCGGAGTTCTTGGAAACGATGACTCCGCTTCGGAGGAATCTTTTGAGGAAAATTTGTTGGAATATCCCCAATATACCAGACCGGAAGAAGTGTTGGGCAGGCGAGTGCCGGAGGTGTTGCTTTCCGGTCACCATAAAAATATCGAACAGTTTCGGCGCGAAAAATCTTTGGAGCGCACCTTTTACAAAAGGCCGGATTTGTTAGAAAAGGCAGAGCTGACAGATGCAGATGTTCAGTTTTTGGAAACTTTAAAAAACGGCTGTTCTTAAATTGCGGCACATACTTTGAATTTTTATTCATTTTCCCCTTGCGTTTTACTTCTGTTTATGTTATAATAAAAAAGAAATGGAGGCATAGCTCAGTTGGTTAGAGTACTTGCTTGACATGCAAGGGGTCACTGGTTCAAATCCAGTTGTCTCCACC
>CAKRUL010000276.1 GCA_934403665.1 uncultured Clostridia bacterium
ACCTGAACCGAAAAGGTTTCCAGAGGCATCTTGTCGGTCTCGGTCATTTTTTGAATCGTTTTCAAAAAATCAAACTGTGTCTCCCGGATCCTTTCAATCGTTTGAGAACTCTCTTTTCCTTCTGTGGTACGCGTAAGAACCGCTTGATAGGAAGCCGCGTTTTTCACCGCTCCCCAGAACAAAACGGTTCCCTCTGCTTTTTTGATTACGGGAGTACTCAGTTTTTTCGGGGAGACGGAAGAACCGCCGCCTCCGGAGCTTCCGCCGGAGGTGCCGCCCGATGTTGGATTAAAAATGGTTTCCGGTGCAAACGTAGCCGCCGGTTTTTCCGGATTCAAATATCGGTTGGCACGAACAATGACAGAAAATACTTCCCCTCTTGTCATATGGTTTGCAGGAAGAAAACTGCCGTCCTCATAGCCTTTCATGAGTTCCGTATCACTCAGAGCACGGATATACGAAGCAGCCCATTCCGGAATGCTCTGTACATCCGTAAAGGAAAGCGCGCTGTCCGCCGAAGGAGAAAGCCGGATCACTCTGGCAAGAACAACACACGCTTCCGCTCTGCTCAGAGGATTGTCAGGGAAAACCATGCCGGCGTCATCACCGGTCAGATAACCTGCCTTTCTGGCAATAAGCATTTCATTATAATACCATGCATCTTCCGGTACATCGGGGAAATTGATAGTATCCATCATGGAAAATGCAAAATTTCGGTTGATCACTTTTGCAAATTCCGCTCTGGTGATTTGATCATCCAGCCGAAGACCTCCGCCGTCTCCGGAAATAACGTCTTTTTGTATCAGAGCGTCCGCGTCATCCTGCGCCCAGTGCTTTTCTTCGGCGGTGACAGCAAAAAGGCCGCTCTGTAAAATCAGAAGGACACCCAGAATTGCAGAAAGCCCTTTTTTCAAACATTTCATACAGACACTCCCCTTTCTATTTCGTGCGATTGTGGTGTTCCGACAGATTAAATATTACGATTTGCGAAAACACACCGTATCTGGAAAATCCGTAAATTCTGGAAGCCTTATAAAATCCATCTGTTGCCGCATCCCCTGCAAAGGAGCTTGCAGTCCGAATGTCGGCAAGCGTTCCTGCCCGGATTTTCACCTTGCAGTTGTCGTGTTCCACATCGCAGTCTTGATCCTTCTCTTCCTCTACGACGGTTATTTTTACATCACTCAGATTGATGTATTTATCCCAGACCGGCAGGACGCTTTCATTGCCGATATAATCTGCAAAGCAGCCGGTATTGGAGCCAAGCTTTGCCGGTTGTCGGAACAACAGTGTCGAACCGATCATATCCATCGCAACCCCCAGATTCAGATTATAGGTCTCACTGAAAGAATAGGTGGAATAGATTCTCTGATCAAACGGGATATCCACTGTGGAAACGCTGTAAGCACCATTGGAATAAGGGTATCTTCGTGCAGAGGGCCGCAGACTGCCTGCTGCTTTCTGATTGATGAAACTCAGATTGATCTCCCTTTGAATATGCGACAGCAAACCGCCGGAGGTCTCCAGATAGATGATGTCTCCCTGCTGAAGCTTTTCCACCTGAAGATATTTCGCTGTCTCAGGCTGTTCCGCTCTGCCCGTATAGGTAATTCCGGCAGGAACCTGACCGCCGAATATAATATTATAGTAGTATGGATGAAGTGTTTCTTCATCTACAACCGCCGATTTCTCCTCGCCGTCATCATAATAATAGATTTTTTTCATAATCTTTTTCGTATTGATGTCAACATACTCCGCCATTTTTAAATACACGCAAAAGGGTGCCTGAAAATTGTTTTTATGATAAAAATATTCATATCTGCCGCGGATCACCAAAAGCTCCGCAACACCCGTCTTCGGATCCACGTTGTACGCCTGGGCATCATAATTCATATTTTCGTTTAATTCGGAAAGAAACATCGTCTTAAAATTGCTGTCTTCCCTTAAATCCATTTCAAACGGATTGGTCTGAATTTCACTGTATTTCCAAGTGGGCACATAGCGCTGCACACATTCATTCAAGCCGTACCGATCCACATCGGGAACCTTCAGAATGACCGTCTCGCCATTTACATAATAAGCGCCGTCAAAGGTTCCGGATTTTGTCTGAAAGGGCTGATCCTTGGCATTGCGGATTCCTGCTTTCAGGGCATTGCTGTCCTCTGCCTCCAGAGAAGCTTCTTCATGGGTCACTGCATCGGTATCAATCTCCGTAATTTGTTTCTGTGCGTCCAGCTTTAAAATGGCGGGACGGGGAACCAAGCTGGTAAACGATTTGTTCTGCCGATCCGTTTCCTCCTTTTTCGGAATAGTGACCGTACCGTCCGGACGGGTGCAAAGCATTTTTTGAATCTCTGCAAAGGATTCACTGTCCGCCGGTTTTTTACCGTCAATCTTTATTTTAGAGGAAATGGCAAGCGTCCTGACCGTTCCTTCTGCCGAATCATAGAATTTAAGAATGATACCGCTTTCCAGCCCGGTCTCCTGTTTCATGTCAATTAAGTAAACAAAATTTTTATTCTGCACCGACAACTTATCAATATGGGCGATTTTCCCGAGGCAATCAAGGCGAAAGGTCATCTCTCCGCCAAATCCTATCTGCTCCAACAGTTTTGGACGAACGGACAGATAGAAAGGAGAAATTTCATAGCTGCCGCTTTCTTTCAGCTCAACTTCGTTCTCGCTTTTCTGAATGCTTGCTACGGAATCCGTCACCGACTGAGAAGAAACCATCAACGTATAAAGGATTTTTCCCTCGGCATTCCTTTCGGATTATGCAACCGAAATGACATCTGATTCCTGAATCACATCCAAAGAGATCGGT
>CAKRUL010000277.1 GCA_934403665.1 uncultured Clostridia bacterium
CTGGACAAGCCTCCTGCCGCAGATAAGCCATAGTTTGCAATCCGCTCTTTAAATGCCGGAAGATCCTCCTGATAAAATTTCTGATACATCGCCGCCGTCTTTTGATCCGCGTCTGCCTGTGCCTTGTATTGGTTATAACGGTATTGGGATTCCGCCATATCCTCATATTCCCTGTATTGTTTTCCAAGCGTCTTGGACACCTTATCAAACTCCCTTGCAACATTGCTGTTGTTTTCGGAGAAATTTTGATAGATATTCCAAAAGTTTTCATATGGATTGTCCGATATGCTAAATCTTCCGGAATCGTCCTCTCCGGCTTCGTTTCCGGTACCGTATCCGTTCTGAAGCTTCTGCTCCCGTAAGCGGCGGTAAAGCTCCGCAAGAGCGCTGTCTCCGGCCTGTTCCGCCTCGTTAATAAGCGCCTGCAAATCCGTATTTCTCAGAAACGCCTCCTTCTGACGGTGCAATTCCCGGTAAACCTGTGCCAGCCCGGAATCCCCGTTTGCCTCTGCCTCCTGCGCCAGTGCGGTGAAATCATTGTCCGCATACAATGCAATTTTTTGAAGGCGAAGGGCTTCATAGATCTGTGCCTTTTCCGGACTGTCCGCATTCTGCGCCAGCCGCTGAAAATCCGAAACAGCAAACAGCTCTAACTTTTGTCGGCGAAGCTTCTGATACATTTGGATTTCTCCTGCATCTCCCCGCTGTACAGCGTCCTGAAGCAATGCGGCAAAATCTGAGGTTAGCATGGTGATAATCTTTTGATTCCGCAAAGCGATGTATGCCTGCTCCATGTTGCGATCCCCTGCCTGCTGTGCCTGTGCAATCCGCTCATTAAGATCCGTATCGGCGAACAGAGCCATCTTCTGATAGTGAAGTTGGTTATAATAATCCTCCTTGACGCTGTCACCGCTCGCCCTTGCTTCCTCTGCCAATCCCTTCAGATCGTTTGCGGCAAGAAAACGGATTTTGTTGTCCCTGGCATAAAGCAGCTTCTGTTGTTTTTCCGGATCGCTTTCCGCATTAGCAAGCGCTTGAAAATCCTGCGTGTAATCGGCAGTGTTGTAACCCTCAATCTGCAAAGCCGCTGTCTCCTCCTCCTTGGAGGATGCGGCGCCCAGACCGTATAGCTCCGGATTCCGCAGCTTTTCCTGATGAAGCGCTTCATAGTAAGACGCCATCGTGTCCTGCCCCTCCGCACGCGCCTGATCGGCAAGCGCCTGCATATCGTTGCCGGAAAGATAGGCAATCTTTTTCTGCCGATCCTGCAAAATCTGAGCGGCTCCGGCGCGATCACCCCGCTTCACAGCGTCGTCATACAGCGCCTGAAAATCCTGCGTATAATCGGAATCGTTATACCCTTTATTGACGCTGTCCCTCAATTCAGCGGCGGAAGGATTGGCAGACGCTTCGCCGTGCAGTACCCGCGCCGCGCTGTTCCTTGTGCTCTGCGCTCTGCCCTCCAAGCCTTCCCCTTGATTCGCCGCCATTCCCTGATACACCTCTTCCTCAGTGTACCTTTTGTTCGGATCGACCGCTCCGCTTCCTCCGCTCCAACTGGTGCTCCCGTCCGCATTCACCCGAAAGGTCTCGCGGGAACGGGGCGCATAAAACGCCTGCATCTGTCGGTTCAGTTGGCTTTGATAGGCTTGCTGCTCCGCCTGCTGGCGGTTGATGGCTTCCTGCTGCTGCTTTTTCGCAATAGCTTCATTTTGCTCTTCCGCCATCGCTTTTGCGCGGTCTCTTTGCTGATTTGTCCGTCCAAAACTGCCTGACAGAGATGATTTTGACATCGCCTGCCGGTATAAATTCTCATAATTCATACGGTTTACCTCCTTGATTTATAGATTTCATATTCCATTTTAATGTCGGAAACATCAAAGGCAGTCCCCTGTTCCCCGTTTTCCAGATGAAAGCCAAGATACAGGATGCGTTTGTGCTTGAGGCGCCGGGTCATCACATTCCCGAAATAGCGGTTTGCACGAAAGGAAATGATGTGCCCCAAACAATCCCCCCGTTCATTCACACTCTTGAAATACAAAGGAAAGTCCTTGTTCGAGGTAATGTTCATCCACACCTGCCGGACAGCCTTCCAGGCATTGGCATCCCCAAAATCAAAAGCCTTGGTGGTAAAGGATGCCCGAATGGCTTTTCCGTCATCGTCCTTTGCCCCGTTAAAAGCATAAAGAGCAAAGGAATCACGGGGCGCAAATGCCGGATATCCGCCGATTTCATAGAAAAGAGCAACGGGGAGATTCCGCCAGACATACCAGCTTAACCGTTCCGGATACCCCTGAAAAGGGGTAAGCTCATAATTCCAGAGATAGACATCATCCCCGATCGCAAGATAATATTTGTTCTTAAAGTCAAAGCTTCGGGCATTCTGCTTTTCAAAAACAGAATACTTTCCAAGTCCCTTCTTCCCATTCAGATTCATGCTGATCGCAAACACATTCCGCTGGTCAGACGATTCCTTGACAGACAGCAGATGCAAGCCCCGAAGCGCATTCCCGAAAATCACATCGTTGTTCACCGTCTGAATGGAACCCGGCATGTCACAGCCGATAGAATCATGCACGTTGACAACCGGAAAAACCACCTTTCCGTCATTGTATTGATAAGAAATTTTGGAAATGCTGTCTGCCTGAAAGACAATCAAATCCTGATAATGCTTGGCAAATCCGGTAATCGGAGCGCTCGAGTTCTCCAGAATATCAAAGTTCAGCTCCGGAAAATATTCAAAATTGTTGATCTCGCTATAATAATATGTATTTCCC
>CAKRUL010000278.1 GCA_934403665.1 uncultured Clostridia bacterium
CGCAGAAAGGCTCCCCGCATTGGGGAGCCTTTTTGCAAAAGCGTAAAGCAGCAAAGGTTGCATTTCGATTTAATCCATTTGAAATTATAAAGGAGTTCTATTGATTATGACAAACGAAGAAATTTTTCGCAGCCAGTGGCTTCGCCTTAAAGAAGAGGTCATCGAAAAAATGAACCACTCCGAAAAAAATGGGAGTATGGTTTCTTTTACAGAGCTGAACAAATTTTATCAAGGCAGACTGGTTCGCTGGGAAATCGTTTCTCGTGCCGAAGGGCGTTGGCTGGATGAGCAGGAAATCGAAAAAAAGAAAGAATTTTTGAAAAAACTGCATTCTGTATCGTTGAAAGAGATTCCCCCAGAACGCGGTTCGGGAATGACGTCTGTTAAGGGCGGCGCGATTGGCGGCGGCATTGGTATCATTTTAATGGTTGCCGAGGGAGTTCTCCGCCAAGAAAACGGCTTTGGCTGGCTTCCGCGAATTATCTGCGTTCTGCTTTGTGCCATCGTTCCTTATATCCTGTTGTCTAATCAGCAAAAGACAAAACTTCGTACTGCAACTGAAAAGGCAAAGAAACACTACATTGCCCAAATCGAGAAAACGGGCGATGAATTGGCTGATATTTGGAGATAATTATGGATATTGAGCGGTTGATTCAAAATGCAACGGTACAAGCGGATAAGGATATAAAAAGAGCACAATCCACCGGAAATTTCCGTATCGCGGTATGTGGTGCGTTCTCCACGGGAAAAACGTCTCTTATTAACGCTTTATCGGGATGCCAGCTTCCAACCGGCTTACTTCCGATCACAAAGGTTGTAACTTGTATTCGCTATGGCTCACAAAATGCAGTTATTTTGGAAAACACAGCTACCGGTCAACAACAAAAAATCACGCAGCAACAGGCAGAAGAAATTATTCTGAATCATCAAAAAAAGAGGGAATACGGCGATTACCGCGTTTATTATGAGATTCCATCTCCTTTTCTCCGCATGGGAGTTGAATTTTTGGACACTCCGGGTTTTGAGGACAATTCTAATGAAAAACTGGACGAAATTACAAAACGCGCGATTCGGGAAGCTGATTTCTGCATCGTAACATTTGCCTGTAACTCTTTTGGCGGTATGAACGAAAGAAAATTTTTGGAAGAACTTCAAGAATTGAGCCACGGCAATTATACCTGCGTGTTGAACTGCTTCAATCGTGTTCACAGTTTGGAAGCGCAGAATGACTTGCAAGAACGAGCAAAATATATTCTCCGGGACTGTGGAAATGAGCGTATAGGATTCGGACGTTTCTTTATGGTGGATTCCGACCAGAACAGTGAGGAAAAATATTTGGATGGATTGGATTTCTGGCTGAAAGATTTATTGAAGAACAACGCATCTGAAATTCGATTGGATGCTGCGGTATCCCGTGCGTTATCAACCATTTCTCCAGCGATTGATGAGGGAAATCAAGTTTTTTGTGAACTGATGCAGGAAACTCAACAACTTATGGCTGCAAAACAAAAAGAATTGCTTGATCAGTGTCATAAAATGTCGACCAGCAATGGTACGATTCCTCAAACCTTGGCGAACACCAGAAAATTTTTTTTCGACCGACTGGATCAGATTTTTACTGTCGAGCTTCGCAAACGACTGCAAGCTGTTTCTGAAAACAACTACAACGATAAAGCCGAAAATGTAATAAGCCGACTGATGCTTGAATACAGTAACCAGTTGCAAAGAACAATGGATAAGCTTTTCCCCGATTTTAATATTCCAGACCCTTTTGAACAAATCAAAAAAACCAAATTTCAATGGACAAAGCGGGCCATCTGGACAACCAAAAAGAGCTTCAGCGATTATATGTCTGATGGATTGTCAGCAGGAGTTTGGTGCTGGGACAGTTACCATACGAATGATTTTATTGGCGAGACAATCAAAGATACCGAATCCGTAACGATACCAGCAATCAAACACTCTGCTGACGAATATTTTTCTATGGTAGAAAAAGAATTACTGGCAGAGGAGTGCAAAAAACTACTTACTGAGCAAAGCCCGGAGCTGATCATATACCGAAAGCAATCTGAATCCTTGGCAGAGCAGCTCATAGAAGCAGAACTGCGGCACTCCCGACTGCTGAAATTAGCATCAAAGTAATGGAGAACTTCTATGGAATATTCAAAAAGTCTGGCCTATCAATGGACTCTTTATCTGGATTCTTGTAATTATTTATACCAGTTCGATACGGAAAAGGGCATCATTATAATTCCGGACGTCAAAGTCAACAGTACATCAGATGCAGTTTTGATTTATATCGGAATTGGCGAAAGCGACTTTGAACTGCGATGCATTTTTCCTCAGAAAACAGCCACTGCATTCCGAGCACAAATCACCCAGTTGCTTATGAGAATCAACTATACTATCACCTTTGGAAATTTTTATATGGATTATTCTGACGGGGAAGTAGGCTACAAGTATAGTGCTGATTTTGAAGGCAGCGTGGCATCAGTGCAGATGCTTCATAACGCAATGTCATTTGCAACTTCACTGGCGGATAAATGGGGAACAGCAGTTATGGAAGTCAGTTCAGGAAAAGCAGCTCCAATGGATGCTTTCTCGAAATACAACTGATTTCAATGTCAATGCAGCATTTCGCAAAAGGGAGATCGAAACATGTATGTGTTTGAAAATGGAAAAATCATCAACAAGAAACCACCTCAAAAGAATCTCACCGTAATGTTCATTGGACTACTTTCAGCCGGAAAATCCACACTGATCAACGCACTGC
>CAKRUL010000279.1 GCA_934403665.1 uncultured Clostridia bacterium
TAACTTTACCAACTGCTTTTGCAGCACCGGTAGAGGAAGGAATGATATTGAAAGCAGCGCCTCTGCCGCCTCTCCAGTCTTTTTTGGACGGACCGTCAACGGTTTTCTGTGTAGCCGTTGTAGCATGAACGGTTGTCATCAGACCCTCTTTCAGACCAAATTTGTCATTGATCACTTTTGCCAGAGGAGCCAGACAGTTTGTCGTACAAGAAGCGTTGGAGATAATTTTCATATCAGAAGTATATTTGTCATTGTTAACGCCCATTACAAACATCGGAGCATCTGCGGAAGGAGCTGTGATAACAACCTTCTTCGCACCAGCCTGAATGTGTGCATTTGCTTTTTCTGTGGTCGTGAAAACGCCGGTTGCTTCTGCAACATATTCAGCGCCGCAATCTTTCCACGGAATTTCTGCAGGGTTCATAGCAGCATATACAGCGATTTCTTTGCCGTTGACAACCAGTTTGCCGTCTTTTGTAGCAACATCGCCTTTGAACTGACCATGTACGGTATCATATTTGAGCATATATACCATATAATCCAGATCAATAAACGGATCGTTGATTCCTACGATATCTACTTTTCCGTTTTCCATTGCCGCTCTGAAAACCAGACGGCCGATTCTACCAAAACCATTAATACCAACTTTTGCAGCCATGATTTTGAACCTCCTAAGTTTATTATTAAAATATTTTCCAACTTCAATTATTTTACTACACTTATAAAGAATTTTCAAGTATTTTGTTAAAAAATTAACTCTTTTCCGAACAAGCGAAAGGCTTTTTCCACGAATGAAGGAAAAAACAGGGAGATTTGCACGGAAAGCCCGGACAAGTTTTTCCCTTTGCAGTTTCTTTTTCGGCGGCGGAGCATTTCCGCTGTTGCCAAATCCGGCATGATTATAGTATAATACCTACAGAGCAGAATATACATCAGAAACGGACGGAAACAAAAAATGAGAATAGGCAGTTTTGAAACGGAAAACAACCTTTTTCTTGCGCCCATGGCAGGCATTACGGATTTGGCTTTCCGCACGGTATGCCGGGAACAGGGGGCAGGACTTTGCTATACGGAAATGATCAGTGCAAAGGCGCTGTGTTATCAGGACAAAAAGACAAAAGAATTGTTAAAGACCAACGAATTTGATACGCCTCTCTGTGTTCAGCTTTTCGGCAGTGAACCCGAAATTGTGGCGGAGGCCGGGAAAAGAATAGAGGAGATGGGGTTCTCCATGCTGGATTTCAATGCCGGCTGTCCGGCTCCCAAGATTACGAAAAACGGAGAGGGCTCCGCTTTGATGAAACAGCCTCAGTTGCTTGGAGATATTATGGAAACCCTGGTCAAAGCGGTTTCCATTCCTGTGAGCATCAAAATACGGGCCGGCTTTGACGATCAATCGATCAATGCGGTGGAATGCGCCAAAACGGCAGAAAACAGCGGCGTTTGCGCAATCACGGTGCACGGGCGCACCAGAGAACAGTTTTATTCCGGCAGTGCGGATTTGGAGATCATCAGAAAGGTCAAGGAGGCGGTGTCGGTTCCGGTGACGGGAAACGGGGACGTGACAGACAGCATGTCCGTCCGGAACATGCTGGAGCAGACAGGATGCGATGCCGTGATGATCGGAAGAGCGGCTTTGGGAAATCCTTTTGTTTTTGCGGAAATTCAGGCCGGTCTTATGGGGCTATCATATTCTATCCCATCTGTTTCGGAGAAAATGAAGGTGATGCTTCGGCAGATGGAGCTGATGCATGCATACAAAGGGGAGCATCTTGCCGTCCTGGAAGCACGCAAACATCTTGGCTGGTATCTGAAAGGAATCCGAAATTCCAAACGGCTCAAGGAACAGGCCAACCGGGTCAAGAGCCCGGAGGATATGCGAAAATTGGTAGCCATGGTTTTGGAACAGACGGAAGCGGAAAGCAATGCGGAAAAGGAGGGGTGAAAGCCCCTCCTTTTCTCAGGATGCAATCCTTTTCGGCACGCGGCCGTGCCGGTTAAGTACTTTTAGCAGCAGCAGTTGTTGAAGCCGTTGTTGAAGCCGCCGAATCCGTTGCCGCAGAACAAAATGAGTATTACCGCGATAATGATAATCCAAACCCAGACGTCGTTTCCTCCGTTGTTACAACAGCAATTGTCGGACATTCCGTAATTGCCGCATCCGCAAGATAAATCTGACATGTCAATCCTCCTTACTTACTAACAGTCACAGCCGCATCCACAGCCGCATCCGCAGTCATTGTTTCTTTCATTTCTGCATCCGCCGCAGCAGAACAGCAAAATGAACAGGATGATGAACCATAATAATGAGTCGTCTTTGCAACCGAATAACATTGAATTTCACTCCTTAATAAATAGTATGAATTTTTTCGTTTTTTCCTCTTGCTGTGCTCAATAATAATTTATGTAAAAGGCATTTTTTTGTTACACAAATTGACTTTGAAATCAAAATATGTTTTAATAAATTGATCGGACTATCGGAAAGCTCTCTGGCAAAAGAATAGAGCGGGCTTTTTCATCACTTGGCGAAACGGAGGAAGCGTATGAAAGTTCTCATTTTGACAATCACTGCCGGTCATGGGCATAATCAGACGGCAGGCGCAATTTATAACTATCTGAAAACGGCGGGGCATGATGCACTGACGCTGGATGCTTATGAATATATCAATCCGGTGCTGAAGGATTCGATTAACTATGGTTATCTGATTTCCACCTCTATTTCTCCGAAGGTGTACGGGAAATTTTACAGGCTTGCAGAGACCAAGGA
>CAKRUL010000280.1 GCA_934403665.1 uncultured Clostridia bacterium
AAAACTTTCTCTGGAAGAGGCGTATGCAACGTTTTCGAAGGGAATGAAACTGGTTGTTGAAGGAAATAAAGCCATTGATCAGGTGGAAAAGAAAGTTAAAATTCTGATGGAGCAGGAAGCGGAGGAAGAAGAATGAATATCGAGCAGATCCTGAAAGAAAGAGCAAAAGAAGCGGAAGATGTCGTAGTTTCTTATCTTCCGGAAGTGACCGGATATCCGAAAACGGTTTTGGAAGCGATGGAATACAGTGTGGAAGCCGGAGGAAAAAGAATCCGCCCGGTTTTGATGCGGGAAGTCTACCATATGTGCGGAGGGACGGATGATGCATTGATTCATCCGTTTATGGCTGCGATTGAGATGATTCATACGTACTCTCTTGTACACGACGATCTGCCGGCGATGGACAACGATGAATACCGCCGTGGAAAATGGACCACACATAAGAAATACGGCGAAGCTATGGGGATTCTTGCAGGGGACGCGTTGTTGAATTATGCTTATGAGACAGCAGTTCAGGCATTTGAGGCAGTTTCAGCAGAAAATCCGGCACAGACGGCAGAAGCCCTGCATGTCCTTACCCGCAAAGCCGGTATCTATGGCATGCTGGGCGGTCAGGTGGTAGATGTGGAATCAGAAAATACGACAGATATGACCAAGGACAAGCTGGATTTTATTTACCGGTTAAAGACAAGTGCACTGATCGAGAGTTCCATGCTGATCGGAGCTGTTTTAGCAGGTGCCACAGAGGAAGAACAAAAGATCATTGAGCAGGCGGCAGGAAAAGTCGGCCTTGCATTTCAGATCCAGGATGACATCCTGGATGTGACAAGCACGATGGAAGTATTGGGAAAACCGATTGGAAGCGATGAAAAAAATCATAAGGTGACCTATGTGACCTATGAGGGCATCGAAAAGGCGAAGGATGATGTGAAAGCATTGTCAACCGAAGCAATCGAACTGGTGGAAAGCCTCAGCGGGAAAAATGAATTTTTAACAGAGCTGCTTTCGTATCTGATTGCGCGGGATAAGTAAAAATCAATCGAGGAAACAGAGGTACTCTGTATGGTATTAGATAAGATAAAAAAAGAAAATGACATCAAGGAGCTGTCAGAGGAAGAACTGCAAATTCTTGCATCGGAGATCCGTGAATTTTTAATAGAAAAGATATCGGTAACCGGTGGACATCTTGCATCCAATCTGGGGGTTGTGGAACTGACAATGGCACTTCATCTGTCACTGGATTTTCCAAAGGATAAGCTGATCTGGGATGTGGGACATCAGTCATACACGCATAAGATCTTAACCGGACGAAAAGACGGATTTGATGAACTGCGCAAATATGGCGGGATGAGCGGTTTCCCAAAGAGAAAGGAAAGCCCCTGTGACTGTTTTGAGACAGGACACAGTTCAACTTCCATATCAGCGGGACTTGGACTTGCCAGTGCAAGGGAGATCACAGGAGAGGACTATAAAGTGGTTTCTGTCATCGGAGATGGTGCACTGACCGGCGGTATGGCGTTTGAGGCACTTAACAATGCAGCACAGTTGAAATCAAATTTTATCATTATATTAAACGATAACAATATGTCAATCTCAGAAAATGTGGGCGGAATGTCGACCTACCTTTCCGGTTTTCGGACCGCAGATGTGTACCGGGATCTTAAATTAGGGGTCATGAATTCCCTGAATAAGATTCCGGTATACGGAGATAAAGTTGTAGAGAAGATCCGCAGAACGAAAAGCGGCATAAAACAGCTTTTCATTCCGGGAATGTTGTTTGAAGAGATGGGGATCATCTATCTTGGCCCGGTTGATGGAAGCGATATCAAGGGCATTACAAGGCTGATGCGGGAGGCATCCCATGTGGATGGACCGGTACTGATCCATGTGCTGACACATAAAGGTGCAGGTTATCTGCCAGCGGAGCGGCATCCGGCGAGATTTCACGGAACCGAACCGTTTGACATTGAGACAGGACTTCCGAAGACACCGCGGGTAAAGGCAAACTATACCGATATTTTTTCAACCGTGATGCGAAAACTCGGAGACCGCGACGATAAGGTTGTTGCGATCACAGCGGCAATGACGGACGGAACCGGGCTCAAGCGGTTTCATAATATGTTTCCGGATCGTTTCTTTGATGTCGGGATTGCGGAACAGCATGCGGTGACTTTTGCGGCAGGGCTTGCGGCAGCAGGATTAAAACCGATCTTTGCGGTATATTCTTCCTTTTTACAGCGTGCCTATGACCAGATCTTACATGATGTGTGCATCCAGAATCTGCCGGTCGTTTTTGCGATTGACCGTGCCGGGCTGGTGGGAAGTGACGGAGAGACCCATCAGGGAATTTTTGATCTGTCGTATTTATCCAATATCCCGAACATGACGATCATGGCACCAAAAAATAAATGGGAATTGTCAGATATGATTAAATATGCAGTTGATTTTCCTGCTCCGATTGCGGTAAGATATCCAAGAGGAGAGGCATACGACGGTTTGCGCGAATATCGCAGTCCGATTTCATTAGGAAAAAGTGAATGGATATACAGAGAAAGTGAAATTGCATTGTTTGCGATCGGTTCGATGGTAAAAGTGGCAGAGCAGGTCAGACATTCCCTCAAGGAACAGGGATACTCCTGCAGTCTGATCAATGCCAGATTTGCAAAACCGCTGGATGAAGATACTCTGCGTGAGATCACGAACAATCACAAACTGATCGTAACAATGGAAGAAAATGTAAAATATGGTGGCTTTGGAG
>CAKRUL010000281.1 GCA_934403665.1 uncultured Clostridia bacterium
GAACAGACCAAAGAAGTGGCGGATGAAAAAGCCAGAAATTTGATTACGCAGTCCATTCAGAGATGTGCGGCGGATCATGTGGCAGAGGCAACCGTGTCGGTTGTCAATCTTCCAAACGATGAGATGAAAGGCAGAATCATCGGACGGGAAGGGCGGAATATCCGGACTTTGGAAACTCTGACCGGTATCGACCTTATTATTGACGATACCCCCGAAGCGGTTATTTTATCCTCCTTCGATCCCATTCGCCGGGAAGTGGCGAGAGTTGCTTTGGAAAAACTGATCTCGGACGGTCGGATTCATCCGGCAAGAATTGAAGAGATGGTAGAAAAAGCGAAAAAAGAAGTGGACATCACCATTAAAAAAGAAGGCGAAGCGGCCGCATTTGAAGTGGGTGTGCACGGTTTGCACCCCGAACTGATCAAGCTTTTGGGTCGGCTCCGTTTTCGTACCAGTTATGGGCAGAATGTGCTCAGACATTCGGTTGAGGTTGCGCAGATTGCCAGCATTATGGCCTCCGAGCTGGGGTTGGACAGTGTGCTTGCCAAACGTGCCGGGTTGCTTCATGATATCGGAAAAGCAGCCAGTCATGAAGTGGAAGGCTCTCATGTGACAATCGGTGCAGATTTTGCGAAGAAATATAATGAAGATAAACTGATTATCAATGCAATCATGGCGCATCACGGAGATGTGGAGCCTATTTCCACCATTGCCTGTCTGGTGCAGGCGGCGGATGCGATTTCTGCTGCGAGACCCGGTGCGAGACGTGAGAACATTGAAACCTATATCAAACGGTTGGAGAAGCTGGAGGAGATTTCCACTTCCTTCAAAGGCGTTGAGAAAACTTATGCAATTCAGGCAGGCCGTGAAATCCGGGTTATGGTAAAGCCGGATGATGTCAACGACCAGTCTATGATTGTAATCGCCAGGGAGATTGCACAGAAGATTGAAAACGAGCTGGAATATCCCGGTCAGATTAAAGTCAGCGTTGTTCGGGAAACCAGAGCAGTGGAATATGCGAAATAAAACACTTAATGGGCAAAGCGACAGTCGGGCGAAATGCCTGGCCGTCATAGTGTCGAAAAAGTCGCTCAACCGCAAGAAAGATAACATCAATGCATTTTTGCTTTGAAATTTCATTGCATTGTTTGTCCGGCATCGCCTGTTCCAATGGATAAAATGAGTGGATATAAAACGCCTGAAACCATAAATTTCAGGCGTTTTTGCTTTCATCAAACATGGGCTCTGTCACGGTACATACGCTGACAAATCCATGTTTTGTAAAAAGAGAGGACAAGCCAGACAATTCAAAAAGGCAGATGTTTCAAGAGCTTATACAATGGTTTATGCGAAGGAGAGAATACACTATGATTTCCATCACGCAGTTTGAGGAACAGTATACACAGGCTGTCATTGATTTGGTCTTGCATTTTCAAAATGATGGAACGCGTCCGCCTGTGTCAGTCGAGGATCAGCCGGATTTATTAAACATTCAAGAAGCTTATATGGAAGCAGGCGGAAATTTTTGGATTGCAACCGAAAAGAATCAATGGTTGGGTTCCATCGGAATCATGCCGTGCAGTGACACGGTTGCGGTTTTGAAAAAGTTTTTTGTGTATGAAAAATATCAGGGAGAACCATTTCATTTAGGAAGACGGCTCTATGCCTTTTTATTGCAGTTCGCAAAAGAAAAGGGATTCCGGACTCTTTTGCTGGATACTCCCCGCAACACGGTCAGAGCACATAAATTTTATGAAAAAGCGGGATTTCAAAAGGTGCAGGAGAGCGATTTGCCCTGTCATTTTAGTCACCCGTATCAAGATTGCGATTTCTTTTTACTTTCTTTAGAATGAAACCGGAATCCTCCTGCCATAAAACATAGAATGCATAGTAAGGAGAAAGCATGTATCGTATTTTAGTAATCGGCGACGTTGTGGGAAGAACCGGGAGAAAGGTTCTTTTTTCCCATCTCGCAGAACTTCAAAAAGAATTTGACATTCATTTTACGGTGGTGAACGGAGAAAATGCGGTAACCCGCAACGGCATCACCGAGAAGTATGCCTATCAGATGCTGGAAGCAGGGACGGATGTGATTACGTTGGGAAATCACGCCTTTGACAAGAGCGACATTTTTCCCATGCTGGAAAAAGGGGAGCGGATTATCCGTCCTTTGAATTATCCTCCGGAACGTCCCGGAGACGGCGTTTATCTCACAGAAAAAAACGGGGTGCGGATAGCGGTGATTAACCTGATCGGTAGAGTGTATTTGGATGAGAAAAATTCTTGTCCGTTCGTCACCGGAAAAAAAGCGGCAGAAAATCTGAAGGACAGGGCAGATGTGATCCTTGTGGATTTTCATGCGGAGGCCACCAGCGAAAAACAGGCTCTTGGATATTATCTTGACGGGGAGATCACTGCTCTATACGGAACGCACACCCATGTCCAGACAAACGATGAGCGGATTTTGCCGGGAGGCACGGCGTATCTGACGGATGTTGGCATGACCGGACCGGTGGAATCGGTCATCGGACTGAAAAAAGAGATTGCTATCCCGCGCTTTTTGGGAGAACGGACCAAAACCTTTGAATGGGCAGAGGGGGAGGGCATGATTAACGGAATTGTTTATGAAATTGACGGAAGCACTTTTCGGGTGCAGAGCATGATACAAATCAATCGAAAATACCGGGACTAAAGGATGAAAAACAGTCTGTATCAGAA
>CAKRUL010000282.1 GCA_934403665.1 uncultured Clostridia bacterium
TACAAGCCGGCGTTCCGATCCGGATGCCGCTTGTGACAAACGGGCTTTGCGGATCGTTCGGAACCGCATTTTTATTGACAGTGATCGAAACCTCATCCAGCCGTTTTTCCATCTCTTTGCCGGTGATTCCCATATTCTGCAGATCAACCAGCATCAGATGGTTGTCCGTTCCGCCGGAAACCAGATGGAATCCTTCTTCAATCAAGGCATCTGCCAATGCAGCCGCATTCTTGACAACCTGCGTCTGATAGGCTTTGAAGTCGTCGGAAAGCGCCTCTTGGAAGCAGACCGCTTTTCCTGCAATCGTGTGCATCAAAGGACCGCCCTGCATGCCCGGGAATACCGCTTTATTGATTGCTTTGCCGTATTCCTCCCGGCACATAATCATTCCGCCCCGAGGACCTCTCAGCGTTTTATGCGTGGTTGTCGTCACAAAATCCGCATAGGGAACAGGATTCGGATGCAGACCGGCTACCACCAGTCCGGCAATGTGTGCAATGTCACACATCAAATATGCACCGACTTCCTTCGCAATTTCCGCAAATCGACCAAATTCAATCTTTCTCGGATAAGCACTTGCACCGCAGACAATCATTTTCGGTTTGTGTTCCTGTGCCAGTCTTCTGACCTCATCATAATCAATCCGGCCGCTGTCATCCAAGCCATAGGGTACAATATGAAAATACTTTCCGCTGATATTCACCGGGCTTCCGTGCGTCAAATGGCCGCCATGTGCCAGGCTCATTCCGAGAATGGTATCCCCCGGATTCAGCATGGCAAAGTACACAGCCGTATTCGCCTGCGCGCCGGAATGAGGCTGAACATTGACAAACTCAGCACCGAACAGTTTTTTCGCCCGTTCAATGGCAAGATCCTCTGCGATGTCGACACATTCACAGCCGCCGTAATACCGTTTTCCGGAATAACCCTCCGCATATTTGTTGGTTAAGGGCGAGCCTACCGCCTGCATCACCGCTTCTGAAACAATGTTTTCCGACGCAATCAGTTCAATGTTGTTGCGCTGCCTTGCCAATTCCTTCTGAATCGCCTCTGCGATTTGGGGATCAACCTTTTCTATCTTGTCCGTAAAGTTCATGAAATACCCTCCCATTATACTATTTTATTTAATTCTATTATATAAGATTTTCCTTCGTTTTACAAGAAGTATTTCATTGTTGCCGAACAAAATTCATTTGATGAGGTTTTTATATATAATATTGCTGAACCACCTCGGATTCATAGTCCTTAATGAGAAGCGCCCGGATATACCCTCTGTCCTTTTCGGTGGAATCAATATAGAATCCCCTGCCGTAATAAAAGCGAACCAAAGGAATATAGCTTGCCGCCGTATGCAGGCGCAGCTGCCTGACATGATTCTCCTGCATGACCCGATCCACCACATTCATCAGCGTTTTTCCGATTCCGTTGTTCTGATTATTGGAGCGAACACCGAAACGGGAAAGATACGCCGTTCCGTCCTCATTGATTTTGATGCGGACACTGCCCACCGGCTTGCCGTTGATAAACGCCACGAATACATATTTGTCTTTCAAATCCTTCCGGATATCCTCATAGGTTTCCTGTAAAGCCTCCACCTCGTGAGGAATCCGTGCCTGCTTTTCATATCGGACAAAAGCATCTCTGGTAATTTCGGCGATTTGAGGAATTTCACGCTCTGTTGCCAGCTTCACGCTGAATCCATAGAGCTTTTCCCCCATATGCTTTTCGCCTGTCGTCATCTTTTCACGCCTCCATCCTATCCCATCAAAAGTGCCATAATCGCCTTCTGTGTGTGCAGACGGTTTTCCGCCTCGTCAAACACCTTAGAGTAAGGGGAATCAATCACATCCGCCGCCACCTCGTACCCCCGATAAGCAGGCAGGCAGTGCAGAAAAATGGCATCCGATGCGGCATGTGACATCAGCTCTTTGTTCACCTGAAAGCCATCAAATTTTTTGATCTTCTGCGCTTTCTCACTCTCCTGCCCCATGCTGACCCAGGTATCGGTATAAACGGCATCCGCGCCGGAAACCGCCTCCTGCGGATCGTTGGTAAACACCAGCTTGGAGCCGGATTTTTTCGCCATTGTGAGGGCATCCTCCACAATCTGCGGATCACATTCAAAGCCCTTTGGCGTTGCCACGCTCATATCCATTCCTGCATGCGCACAGGCAAACAGAAGCGAATGGGTCATATTGTTCCCGTCACCGACATAACACAGCTTCAAGCCCTCCAACTTGCCCTTTTCCTCATAAATGGTAAACAGGTCAGTCATTGCCTGGCAGGGATGAGTCAGATCCGTCAATCCGTTGATGACCGGAATCTGTCCGTAGTTCGCCAAATCCTCCACATCCTTTTGCGCAAAGGTGCGGATCATGATTCCGTCCAGAAAACGGGAAAGAACATTCGCCGTGTCATAGATGCTTTCTCCGCGCCCCAGCTGAATATCATTGGTGTTCAGGAACAGTGCATGTCCTCCGAGCTGATACATTCCGACCTCAAAAGAAATACGGGTACGGGTGGAAGATTTGGCAAAAATCATTCCCAAGGTTTTTCCTTTCAGCAAGGGATGCGGAATGCCGTGTTTCTTTTCATATTTCAGCTTTTCCGTTAATTTCAGTATCTCTTGAAATTCTTCTGTTGTTATATCCTTCAATGTGATGAAATGTTTCATATGTTTACGCTCCTTTTTCCAATTCGTTGAAT
>CAKRUL010000283.1 GCA_934403665.1 uncultured Clostridia bacterium
GCCGGACAGCAAGACGACTCAAGGAAGCACCGTGACATTGACAGTCTCCAAGGGTGCGAACTCAGAACTGACGGAAGTACCGAATTTGGTGGGAATGACTACCGCTCAGGCGAAACGAGCCATCAGCACGGCAGGCTTGGTGCTTGGAAGCATCATTCGGCAGGAGAGTGACCGACCGGTAGACACGGTCATCAGCCAGACCATTAAAGAAAAGAGTGAGGTCAACAAAAAGACAGAAATCAGTATTACGGTCAGCAGCGGAAAGACGGCAACCGAGCCGCCGAAAACGCAGTCTCCGACCTCTCAGCCGACAAAGGCACCTTCCACGGAGGCGCCCTCCGGGCAAAAAAAGCAAACCATCAATATTGATCTGCCGACCGACCGCAGTTCGGTGCGCGTTCGGATCGAACAGAACAGTAAAACTGTTTATAATCAAACTGTCAACACAAGTCAGAAGACGTTGAGCGTGACACTGACCGGAGAAGGAAAAGCGGATATTTTGATTTACTTTGACAACGTTCTGGCAAGAACGAAAGTGATTCATTTTTAGCAGGAGGAAGTATGCAGGAAGGTCTGATTGTCAAGGGAATCGGAGGATTCTATTATGTTAAATGCGGCGAGAAAATTTATTCTTGCCGTGCAAGGGGAAAATTCCGAAAGGACATTCAAACCCCCTTTGTGGGAGATCGGGTTAAAATACGTCTGATTGACGGAGAAGAAGGCTATGTCGAGGAAATCGAGCCTCGGAAAAATTGTTTAATCCGACCGCCGATTGCCAACATTGACCGGCTGATGATCGTAGCGGCGTTGAAAGATCCGAAGCCGGACACCGTGTTTATTGACAAACTGCTTGTAATATGTTCTTTTTGCGGAATAAAACCGATTCTGTGCTTCAACAAGGTAGATTTGAATAACAACTTGACGATACCGGAGGTCTATCGATCCATCGGATATCCGGTGCAGATCACCAGCACAAAGGAAAACCACGGGGTGCAGGAACTGAAAGCCAAGGTTTCCGACGGGATTACCGCTGTCGCGGGGTTCTCCGGCGTGGGTAAATCCAGTCTGCTGAATATGGTGGACAAAAGCTTTGGCTTAAAAACCGGCGGCGTCAGCGAAAAGCTCCAGCGGGGAAAACACACGACTCGCCATGTAGAGCTTTATGAGCTGGAGAGCGGCGGTTATCTGGCAGATACTCCCGGTTTTTCTAACCTGGACATTGATATGGTGCGGGCGGAGGAACTGCCGGAATGCTATCCGGAGTTTGCTCTCTATGCAGAAAACTGCCGTTTTGCAGACTGCACCCATACCAAAGAAAAGGGCTGTTCGGTGCTGGCGGCGGAGGCAGATGGCAAGATTGCCTCTTTCCGGCTGGAAAGTTACCGGATGTTTTATGAACGGTTAAAAGAAATTAAGGAATGGGAACGAAAATGAAACATGCAATTAAGATAGCACCGTCTTTACTGTCCGCAGATTTTTCTTGTCTTCGTGCGGAGTTAAAGACAGTGGAAAAGGCCGAATTTCTTCACATTGATATTATGGACGGGCACTTTGTGCCGAATATCACCTTTGGACCGCCTCTGGTAAAAGCGATCCGCAAGGAGAGCAATCTGGTTTTTGACTGTCATCTGATGGTGACCAATCCTCTGAACTTTATTCCTGCCTTTGCGGAGGCAGGAGCGGACATCATTACCGTGCACGTGGAAGCAGAGGATGACACAGCAAAATGTTTGCAGAAAATCAAGGCGTGCGGAAAAAAATGCGGAATCGTTTTAAATCCGGATACTCCTGCCGAGGCGGCGGAACCCTATCTGGACGATGTGGATATGGTGCTTTTGATGTCGGTCTATCCCGGTTTCGGGGGACAGAAGTATATTTCTTCCGTAACGGACAAGCTCAAGGTGTTGCGAGAAAAAATCGGTGACCGGGAAATCGATTTGGAGATTGATGGCGGCATCAATCCGGAGACCATCCGGCAGGCGGCAAAAGCAGGAGCCAATGTGATTGTGGCAGGCACTGCCGTATTCGGCGCGGAGGACCGGGCGGATGCGATCAGGAAATTACGGGAAGCGGCAGAACGATGAGATGTGTGATATTTGGTGCGGCAGCCATTTCTGATTACGGATACTATCGGGAAAAAATCAGTGCCCGGGATTTTGTTCTTTGCGCCGATGGCGGCTTGAAGCACGCGGAAGCGATTGAAAGAAAACCTGATTTGATTTTGGGTGACTTTGATTCTTATGGAAAAAATGTGCCGCAGCAAGAAGCTGTTTTTTATCCCAGCGAGAAGGATGACACCGACATGGGGCTTGCCGTGAAATATGCATTGGAACATGGAATGAAGGAGATTTGCATTTTTGGCGGACTGAATGGGCGGCTGGATCATACTGCGGCAAATATCCATCTGTTGAAATATGCGTTGGATCGGGGTGCACAGGCATATCTGATGGACGAAAATATGTTTGTCACCGTCTTTGAAGGGGAATACACCATTCACAAAGGAGAATACAAATATATTTCCGCTCTGCCCTTCGGCGGACGGGTCACGGGTGTGACTTACGAAGGGTTGAAATATCCATTGAAAAATGCAGTCTTTGAAATAGGGAATCCATACGGAGTCAGCAATGAGATGGTTTCCGACACGGCAAAGATGACGGTCCGGAGCGGCACCGTTCTTTTGATTATGACAAAGGATATTCG
>CAKRUL010000284.1 GCA_934403665.1 uncultured Clostridia bacterium
ACTGAATGGCCGAGTAGCTATATCGTATCCGCATTCTGGCTGGATGCTTTGGACGCTTCCGTTCGGAACCAACAAAACCTTCACTGGTACGCATACTATCAGCTGGGTGTGATGAAGTATGCCAACGGCTTGCTGAAAGAGGCGGAGAACTGCTTTATCGAGTCGCTGAAGCGACAGGAAAATGTTTGGTCTTATCGGAATCTTGCGTACCTCTGCAAGAATGAGTATGGGGATCTCGAAAAGGCGAAGGATTACATCAAAAAAGCGATGCAATGCAATGTGGAATGCAGAGCCTTGTATATCAATTATGCCGAGATATTGACTGCTTGCAAGGAATTTGCATTATGTCTGTTCATGTTGGATTCTCTGCCGGAGGTTTACCGGGAGGAAGGACGGCTCAAATTGTACCGTGTCATTTGTCTGATGGAAACCGGGGAATTGGAGCAGGCAAAAAGCATTTTGAGACCCGATTTTATTATGAATGACGTCAAGGAAGGGGAGCTTTCCATATCGGATATCTGGCATCAGCTTCACACCAAAATAGTGATGCGGGATCAGGATATTGCGGAGGAAAAGGTTGCCGAAAGAATGGCAAAAAAGCAGTATCCGCTTCCGAAAGAACTGGATTTCAGAATGCATGCAGCAGATGGGGAGGAATGATATGAAAATACTGGACACATGGAAGCCGCTTGAAGCAGAAGAGCGCAATCATAAAATCAGCGTGAATCTGGACGGCAGAGAATACATTATGGATCACACCGTTTTGTTTTCCTCCATGAAATCATTGGGAGAAGAATTGCTGGCAGGTCCTCTCAGAATCAAGGGGAGAGAGAACGGCAAAGAGCTGACCTTCAGCGATTGCGGTGCTTTTATACACAGCAGAGACGAGGAAAAAGTTGTGATATGCAGTTATCAGCAGAGTGAAAGCTTTCTTTTAAACTGCACAATTACGGTGGAATACGATGGGTTTTCCCTAATTGATTTGAAGGTGATGCCAAAAGGCAGAACCATGCAGCAGATTTTCGGACTGGATTCCGAACAGAGTTTTCAGGTATGCTTGGAAAAGCTATGGCTGGAGATTCCGGTTGTTTCTTCTCTGGCGGAATTATATCACATTTTCACAGAGGCAGATATTACATTTGAGGGCGAAAACAATGTCCGGCGTGAATTCAGCATGAGCGGACGACTGAACGGAAATGTCCGGATGCCCTTCAAGCCCATTATATGGCTTGGAAATGATGAGAAAGGTCTTTCGTTTTATGCGGAAAGCGACGAACACTGGCAGCCGGAAGACGAAAACCGTGCCATTGAAATCATCCGAACGGAGAAGGAAACGGTTTTAAGACTGCATCTTTTGGACAGTGAGCCGGAGGCTTGGCGGGATGTGCAGCAGGACAAAAGGAAGGACATTTGTTTCCCGATTTCTTATCAAGTTGCACTACAGGCAACACCTGTGAAGGCCTTTCCCAAAAATCCGTACCGCAGAAAAATTTTACATATTGACTGTTTCAAAAAAATCCTGGAGGATTACAGCGAATTTCTGGAAAAGGACTATTCGGAAACGCAGGAAAACGTGTATGACAGAATGAAACGGCTTGGCGTGACCACGTTGGTTCTGCATGAAAAGTGGAATTCATATCAGAATTATTGGGAGGCTCCCGAAAAGGATCTGAGCCAAACCAAACGGATTGTGCAGGAATGTCACAAACGGGGCATTGAAGTGATTCCTTATTTCGGATTTGAATTTTCCACTTTGAATCCGCAATGGACGGACCGAAAGGCGGAGATTCTAAAGATCGCGCACAACGGGCATTTCGGCGGAGGCTGGTATCGGAAGCCTTATCAGAGAGACTATGTGGTTTGTTATAACAGCGATTGGGCAAAGGAATTTGCAGCCGGATTTCAACAGCTGTATGAAAAGATGGAATTTGACGGTATTTACCTTGATACGACCTTAAAGCCAAACTCCTGCTGCAATCAGAAGCACGGCTGCGGATACCGGAAAGACGGGCAGGTTCATTACACCTATCCGGTTTTCTCAACCAGACAGTTTGTCCGGGAAATTTACCGGTTTGTCCATCCGCGGGGAGGATTGGTGAATTCCCATTTGAGCAATTGTATGAACGCATCTTCCCTGGCATACACGCATCTGAACTGGGATGGAGAAGCGGTTCAGATGTGCATCCGCGATAACGGAATTGAGGCAATTCCGCAGGATTATATTCTGACGCAGTATACCGGAAGAAACATTGGGGTTCCGGTCGAATTGCTGGTATATGAATATCCGCCGGACTGGACTTTCGACAAATCATTGCCCTTCTCATTGGTGAACGGGATATTGCCTCGCCCCAATGACGCAGGAAAGCCGTTGGAATGTATGTCGAAGATTTGGGAAATTCTCGATGGCTTCCCGGTGGAAGATGCCGAGTGGATTTCTTATCGGAACCGGGAAAACGCATTGATTTGTTCTCATCCGGATGTGAAGATCAGTTATTATAAGGCAGGGAAAAGACTGCTTGTCTTTGCTGCCAATATGGGAGAAAGCACCGTGGAGGACACCGTTTCTGCACGTATTCCGGTGACAGAGGTATATGATTGTTGCCGGAACACCTCCGTCAGCGTGAAAAACGGTTCCTTTGGAATCCGGTTAGAGGAATTGGGGACTAAAATTTATATTATAAAAGGATA
>CAKRUL010000285.1 GCA_934403665.1 uncultured Clostridia bacterium
GCCTTCAACGGCTTGAAAAAAGGCACCATCGCCGGGAAAGGCGTTATCAACAATTCCCGCATTAAGTTTATCTTGCAGCTGGAAGAGGACGAAGCCTTTGCGGTACAAAAATATATGGCGCTTTCCGATGAAGAAACCATGCAGATCATCAGAAACCAGCGTGGTGAAGCTCTGCTGTGTGCGAACAGGAATAAGGTGTGTATTGATATCAAGGCGTCGCCGCTTATGTATCATCTGCTGACGACGAAGCGAAGCGACCTGGAAAAGAGGCGGAAAAATTGATGCATCAGTTTAAGAATATTATTTCCGGCTTGCAGTCAGATACAATTAAGGTTCTTCAGCGTCTTTCAAAACTGTCTATGAATACAACAAATTCCGAAAAAGAAATCAGCAAAGGAGTTGAAGATTATATGTGCGAGCTTGAAAATTTGTGTGTAAAATCAAGAAATGTTTTAAGCTCATATGAATACAAGCAGTCAATCGGCAGCAGCCTCGGAACGGTAAATACACCGCTGGATATTGCCGGAGAGATTGATATAACACGCGACGGTTGGGTGAAAATTACGCTGAATGCCCTTCTTCCGAATTGCCGGCAGAGAATCAGTAAATATATCGGGGACACCATAGGGAGGCTCATTGAAACCTTTCCGGGTGAGCTTCCCTATTTTGAAAGCGCATTTATGGCGATTGTGGAATACTGCAACAACAAAAACCACATTGCCCTGGATAACGATAACAAGGGTTGGAAAATGATCCCGAACGCATTAAAAGGCAGTATCATTGAGGACGATAACCAGTTCATTTTGAGTATAGGATTGTTCACGAAAGAGTCTGACGATTTGAAGTGCGAGGTGTATATTATGCCGCCGGAGGAAGGCAGTATTTTTATGGAATTGCTGGCAGGAGATATGCTTTAAGGCTGGGGAAATGCTTAAAAAATCAGCCTGTTTCAAAGCCGGTAAAAAAACAAAGTTTTCCCCAGCCTGAAATATGCAAAAACTCCGATAAAATAAGGGGACTGCGGCGCTTTACAAAGTGCGTAAAACACAAACAGAGTACACTACTGTATAGGGAGGGGAAAACGATGGTTTTTGATGAATATGACTTTGAATTTTTAAGGCTTTGCGGTCTTTGCAGGTATGTCCCCACAGGGCTTCGCAGGAAGTTTGACGCACCGTATTTTTCACCGCCCGTTATCTACACTTTGCGGAATAACGGGTATGTGAAAATGCAGTCTGACAAGACAAGCTACAAACTTACTTTTGCAGGAAAAGAAGCCCTTGCAGAAATGGGTTATACATTCCCCGAAGATGCGAAAACGGATATTAAGAAAAAGTCGTATCAGCGAAAGATGAAGAGCGCGTTATTTCATATCACGCTGCACCTTGCAGAGATAGATATTTTTGCAGATAAAACACCACAGCTCTCAGAAAAAGAAACGGGATATGTCAGTTCTCTTGTTTTAAGATCCGATACAAACATCCGCGTACTTGCAGGTACAAGATTTTTAGGGATACTCAAAATCTTTGAAACTGCATATATCCCGTACTATGTTGAAGACCCGGAAGATTGGATTATACCAAAACACGAATCTGAGATTTATAAAGCGCAGGTAAATGCAATCAAAGGCATCAAGGATATCCGGTTAATTCTTACAGGAGATACCTTGGAGGAAATATGGAAAAACATTCACCCGGCAGGCGAAAGTCAAATTACTGAAAAAGGGATGCGGCGGTTTGATGAAGCCTTGGAGGAACTTGGGTGCGATTACTCGCTTGTTCCGGTCAGTCGCGATGGGGCAGCGCAGCTTAGTGTTATGAGAATTTGGAGGTATCGGGAAAAGATTGCAAAGGCGATGGGATGTAACATTGATAAAGTGTATAACCTGTCGGAATGCGATGGGTTTCAAGAGAATATGCCGTATATTATAGCGATTGATTTTAATGTGAAACGGATTCTGCGGGCATTAAAACAGATTGAACGATATGATAAGAATATTGTTCCGAAATTATGCTGCTTACCTTTTCAAAAAAGGACGCTTATAAAATTATTACGGGAACATAAAATTCAAAATTCCATGGTCTTAGCACTTGATATACATAATCTATATCGAAATGTTTTAAAAGAATATCAGATAAAACCAAAAGAACAAAAACCGCATACAAAGGAAGGAGGTACATATATCAGTGCGAATCAAAGAAAAATTACAAAAGCTAATATCGAAAAACTCTAAAATAAACAGGATTGTATGTAAAGTAAAAGAACATTTTTGGTATTATCTTGCCTGTACTCTTTTAGTGATGTATCTTTACGGGATTATGATATGTTCTTTTAGCGGCGCTATGCAAAACTTTATGCAAGGTACAGACAATCCTACATTTACATTAAATCCTATAAAATATTTTGGCGCAGTATTCACATCCCAGGGACTTGGTGTTGCATTCTTTTTTGTCATTATGTACCTCTTGATAGCCGGAAAATGGATTTATCTCATAACCGGCGTTAAGGTTACAAAAGATGAAAGGAATTTTAATATTATTAACGAGGGTACGCATGGAACCTCCGGCTGGATGAGTAAAAAAGAACGGGATAAAATTCTTGTATCCGATACTGCTGACAATCTTCCTTGTCCTATTTTATGCAAAATAAAGCAAAGTGTATATGACGATGATAGA
>CAKRUL010000286.1 GCA_934403665.1 uncultured Clostridia bacterium
CGGAAGCAAAAAGTGAGCATTTTTTGTTCTTTCGGTCATACAACAATGCGCCGTGAAAAGAACGGCATAAATAAAGAAAATTTTTCCGCAGGTTTAGAAAAAGTCTTGCGGACTTTCTTTTTTTCGAAAACAAACAGGACAGTAAAAATTTGATTGACATAATCTTAGCCTTATGATAAAATAAGGAAAATTAAGTTTTGTATATATGCCACCGGGTAGATATGCTGAAAGCATTCATTACTCATCGTTAGGTCTTTGAAGATGAGTAAATGGATGCTTATTTTTTTAGGAGGTTTTTATGAAATCATTCAAATCCGTTGTAACCTATTTTTCAAAGGGTGAAATTTGCTTGTGGAGTTGCTCGATCGGTTTCATTATTGTGTCCTTTTGCATTTTTGACAGAGGAATTTTTTTGACGCTTGGAGCTTCTCTGATTGGCGTAACATCGCTGATTTTCAATGCAAAAGAGAATCCGATCGGACAATTTTTAATGATTGTTTTCAGCGCTCTCTACGGTTTTATTGCATTCACTTTTGCATATTACGGCGAAATGCTCACATATCTTTGTATGACTATGCCCATGGCGGTATTTGCTTTGATTTCCTGGCTGAAGCATCCATACAACGGAAACAAATCGGAAGTGAAAGTAAATCGTATCAAAAAGCGGGAAATCATTTTTATGTGGATCGCCTCTGCTGTTATAACATTGGTATTCTATTTTATTTTAAATGCATTTCATACAAATAACATCATTCCAAGTACAATATCAGTCACAACAAGTTTTATCGCAGTATATTTGACTTTCCGAAGGAGTTCCTATTACGCAATCGGGTATGCGGCAAATGACGTGGTATTGATTATTTTATGGGTTTTAGCTATGTTGGAAGATATTTCTTACCTTTCTGTGGTTGTTTGTTTTATTGCGTTCTTGGCAAATGATATTTATGGGTTTGTCAGTTGGAGAAAAATGGAGAAAAAACAACGGATCAATTTGTAAACGAGCAGGATAAGAAACTCTTCGCCTGCTTCCCGCTGTAATAAATTTCCCTGCCGGATATTCGAAAAAAACTGAGTCTATAAGAAAAACACACATACCACTTAAAGTGATATGTGTGTTTCTATTGTACGCCCTGCCTGCCGGCAGATCACAATCCGCACAACCGGCACATTTTCGTTTGTTTCCAATATATATTTTCACACATTTCTTCCTGCGTGAAGTTTCCCTTCGCAAATGGGATTCACTCAGGATTCCAGCTCATCAATGCTGATCTTTCTGGTGTGCTGTGTGTGGAACCATTCCTTCTGATTCTTTCTGGCCATTCCCACTGCCGCAATCGGCATCCAGGTATAGCTGAAAGCGATATAAGGAATGTAATAAAGCAGCATCTTGAAGGTGAGCTTCTTTTCCAGCCAAAGAATAAACGGGAAAAATGCCAGCTGCACCAGCATGATCACATTCCATGCAGCTGCCGGTATCGCTACGTTTAAGGTAAACCAAAACTGTACAGTTGGATAAAATAGCTGCGCAATTGACATGGTGGTGGAAATCAGCATAGCAACCAACAGAATGGGCTGAAACAGATAAATCATTCCGTCAAAAGCGGCCCAGTCATTGTCCTTGAGCCATTTTTTGGCAAGTGGTTTCACGAAACGGGATGCCACATCGGTATGCCCCTGCATCCATCTTGTTCTCTGTTTAAAAGACTGTGATAACGTCAGCGGCTTTTCATCATAAATAACCGCCTTTTTTGCCCAGCCGACTTTGATGTTATTCAAAATCAGCTTCATGGTAAATTCCATGTCCTCGGTCAGACAGGTTGCACCCCAGCCCATCTCCTTAAGAACCTCTGTGCGCAGTGCAAATCCGGTTCCGTTGATTTGGTTGGAAAGTCCTGCATTGCTTCTCGCTGTCTGGAACAGCTTGTTCAGGCACCAAAAAGAAATGGCGTAGGAAGCCGTAATCCAGGAATCATTGGGATTTTTGGTGTCAACATATCCCTGAACCGCCTTGTAGCCTTCATTCAGCTTTTTGTTGATTTCCTTTAAATACTGTGAATCCACAATGTTGTCCGCATCAAAGATGCAAACAGCATCATATTTTTTTTCCATCTTGAAAATTTTCTCAAACATCCATTCCAGTGCATACCCTTTTCCGCGTTTGTCCGCATTAAAGCGTTCGTGCACCAAAGCGCCGGCGTCTCCGGCAATTTTAGCAGTATCATCCGTACAGTTATCCGCAATCACAAAAATATCATACTTTTCCTTGTCATAATCAAGGTTTTTCAAACTCTGCACCATCTGTTTTATGACACTGTGTTCATTGTGAGCGGCAACCACCAATGCAAACACATTCTGTTTGTCGGAAACCTCCGCCTTCTTTTTGCGGTCAATAAATGCAAAAACACCGATGATGCAATGATACAACGAGATAAATAAAATAAACAGTTGGATTACGATTGATAACGCATATACGACTGTTCTCATTCTCTGCGCCTCCAATTGATTTTTCTAAGTACTCTTTTCATCCACTTTTTTATCTGCTTAAAGTATTTTACACCAACCGTGTTTCATTTGCAAGCAATTTTGATGAAAATTTGAATTTTTCAAATTTTTGGATTCTCTTTCCCTTTTTAGTTTATGTCTTTCTGCCATATTTATGATGGATTAGT
>CAKRUL010000287.1 GCA_934403665.1 uncultured Clostridia bacterium
ACAATAGATGGTTACACCTGCATGCTTTAGCAATCAGGGGTTTCGCTTTCTTTTGAGATTGCATTTCCTTGAAAATGGGAACAAATTACCGTTTACCGGGTCTAATACAATACTTCTTCTTGCAACAAGAAAGAGGAAAGCCATGAAACAAGGAGGAAAAGAGAATGAAAAAGAAAATAGTTGCACTTTTCTTGGCAATGTGCCTTTTCGGCGGTGTTTGCAGTGCCTCGGCGATGGATTTTTCGGCGATTGATCAGGCGGCGGAATCCATGCTGACCTATACAAAGCAGGATCGTGCCGATATGCTTACCTTGCTTGCACCGATGCTGATTCGGGACTCCGGTTTGGATTCCCTGATTGAAGTGATTGACCGTTACCAGCCCGGTTCAGAGGGATTGCTTGCCCCGTATTTGGAATATGCCTTGCGGTATACCGATAAGGAAACCCTGAAAAAAACAGTCAATTCTCTCCGCATGATTGATCAGTATGTGCGTGAGGACTACATAAAAAAATTTCAAAACCGTGAGGAAAAGCAATTGTCCTCTGCGGAAAAAAGTGCGTTGGAGTCTCTGCTTGCCAAAATGGATGCAAAAGCTCCGCATATGAAAATACTCTGTGAGGAGGACGGGATTACAAGCGGCGTTCTTGCAAACTTGATGCAGGCGGTTTATGAAGCCAATGGAAAGCAACAGCTATTTTATTATGACGGAACACAGTATACGCTTCGCCGGCTGGACAGCACAGTCAGCAGAAAGATTCGGGAAGTCTGGAATGTGGACGGAAAGACATGGATCAAGTCGGTCATTCAGGAACTGAATGATCGGGATGCCAATGAGAAAAATCAGATTTTCCAAGTGCTGAATGCGGCGAATATCGCTGAAAAATATAGTTCCAAACCTCCGGTAAACGGAAATGGATCCGGATCAACTCCGACGCCGTCTGATCCGAGCACACCGGCGGGGGAGACAACCTATCTGCCGCGTTATGAAATTATTGCGGATGCACAGGGGCTGTTTGATATTGACACGGACAGTTTTGTGGTGATTCGGGTGGAAATGGCAGATAAGGACGGCAATGTGACGCAGCAACAGCCGAAGGAAGCATTTTGTCTGGAGATTCCCGTTTCCGACCCGAAGGCAACACTCTATCGGATTGAAAAGGCACAGGTCGCGCCGGTTCCGTTTAGTGTATGTGATGGGGAAAAGCTGACGGCTCTGTTCCATCAAACGGGCTATTACGGCATCAAAACCAACCCCGATTATTTTATGGATATGCAGGGGCTGTGGGGACAGCAATTTGTGGAATCACTTTATCAGAGAGGGATTATCAGCGGAAAAGCGGATTATACCTTTGCGCCGGAAGACTCCATTACCCGTGAAGAATTTGTCAAACTGATTGTTGCAGGATTCGGTTTGGTTGATGAAACGGCAACGGTTTCCTTTGAGGATGTCAGTCAAGGAGACTGGTATTATCCATATGTTGCAAGTGCCTACCAAAAAGGCATTGTCAAGGGAGTTGACACAGCTCATTTCGGCGTGGGACAAAAAATCACCAGAGAAGATATGGTGACGATGATTTCCAATATGCTGAATGCAGAAAATCTTTCTTTGAGCGAGATAGCATTCCATGATTTTCAGCAAATCAGCGAATATGCACAGAATGCGGTGAAAATCGGGAAAACGCTGGGACTGATATCAGGTGATGAACAGGGATATTTTCATCCGAAGGAGAATGCAACAAGGCAGGAAGCGGCAAAGATGATTTATTTGTTGCTCAAATCCTATACACTGAGAGAGATTACGCTTCGGTAATGGATTAGATATTTGCGGTTAAAAAGAAAAAGGAGATGTAAAAACAACTTTTTACACCTCCTTTTTTGATGTTTCAAAAATCCAAAGCATGAGATTCCAAAAACAGATTACAATAACAACAGATCTTATGGATGGAGGATTTGGATATGCGGGAAAAATGGAAAAGCTCATTTGGGTTTGTGATGGCATCTGCCGGAGCCGCAATCGGCTTGGGGAATCTTTGGCGGTTTCCGTATTTGGCAGGAAATAACGGTGGCGGAGCATTTTTATTATTTTATCTTATTTTTATCGTGCTGATCGGATTTTCCGTCACCATCGCAGAGACAGGGCTGGGGCGCTATGCCGCAAGCAATATCGTGGGAAGCTTTCGGAAAATACATTCAGGCTTGCTCTTTGCAGGGGGAATCGGTATTTTAAGCGCATACCTTCTTTTTTCTTATTATAGCGTAATCGGCGGCTGGATTATGAAATATGCGGCGGCTTATCTGATCGGCAGACAGCCGGCAGATCCGGAGGTTTATTTTACGGTTTTCACGGCGCAGACGTTTCAGCCGATTTTCTTTCAAATCCTGTTCATTTTGCTGACCGGCTTTATCGTATACAAGGGGATTGCCCAGGGAATTGAAAAATACTCTAAAATTCTTTTGCCCGTTTTATTTGTTTTGCTGATCATCGTAACCGTCAGGGGCATCACACTGCCAAACGCCATGGAGGGGATTCGTTTCTTTCTGAAACCGGATCTTTCCAAGCTGACCGCCGGAACCTTTGTGGATGCGATGGGACAGGTGTTTTTCAGTTTAAGCCTTGGCTTGGGTGCCGTGATTACGTATGGCAGTT
>CAKRUL010000288.1 GCA_934403665.1 uncultured Clostridia bacterium
CTCTTACTGTATGCCACATCCAATGATATTCTGCGTCTTTTCTCGTCCTGAGTCACGATAAGATGCCAAAACCGATAGAACGGAGCAAAGATAAATGAGTAAAATGATACAAATCGGCAAAAAAGAAATCGGCGGCGGCCGTCCGGTTGCCATTCAATCTATGTGCAATACCGACACCCGCGATGTTTCTTCCACTGTCCGGCAGATTCTGGAGTTGGAAGAGCTGGGCTGTGATATCATCCGTGTGGCGGTACCCGATATGGAGGCCGCGCAAGCTCTGCGTGAAATCAAAAGAAATATTCATATTCCCTTGGTTGCCGATATTCATTTTGATTATCGTTTGGCGCTTGCCGCCATTCAAAACGGCGTGGATAAAATTCGCCTGAATCCGGGAAATATCAAGGAAAAAGAGCACATCAAACAAGTGGTGGAAGCCTGCAAATTACACCATATCCCCATCCGCATCGGTGTAAATTCAGGCTCTGTTCCGAAAGACATTCTGGAAACCTATCAAAAAACCTGTAAAGAAGCGCTTTTTCTGGCGGCAAAGCGGCATATTGACTTGCTTTGTGCCTTTGATTTTGACGATATTGTGGTATCCCTTAAATCCTCAGACACCAAACTGACGGTAGAGACTTACCGCTATTTTAAAGAAATCTATGACTATCCTCTTCACCTGGGAATCACAGAAGCAGGCACATTATACCAAGGGATTGTGAAATCCTCTGTCGGTATCGGCGCCTTGCTTTTGGACGGCATTGGAGATACCCTGCGTGTTTCCCTCACAGCCGACCCCAAAGAGGAAATCAAAGCGGCAAAGGCCATTTTAAAAGCCGCAGGACATTTGGTGAACGAACCGACCATCATTTCCTGCCCGACCTGCGGCAGAACTAAAATTGACCTGATTCCGATCGCCTCCCGTGTGGAAGCGGCTCTTGCAAAGATTCGTAAGCCAATCAAAGTCGCTGTGATGGGCTGTGTGGTAAACGGCCCCGGAGAAGCAAGGGAAGCCGACATCGGCATTGCCGGCGGGAACGGATGCGCCGTATTGTTTAAAAAGGGAGAGATTCTCCGAACCATTCCGGAAGAAGACATTGTCACAGAACTTCTTTCTGAAATCGAAAAGCTATCATAAAAGGAAAACAGACGTATCTCTGCAAAGGCATCGACTGTTCCTTCCTTTTCAGAGGGGGAGTAAATTGAAATTAACCGAAATTTTTGAGCAAAGCGAACTGTTAAAAATATATCAGGAAATCTTTGATCAGGCAAAAATCGTTAATGTGTCCATGTCGCGTTCCGAAAGAAAAATGGAGCTGACCCTGCATTCGCCTGTCATTATCAAAAAAGAATATTTGATTGACGTATCCAACGAAATCCGGAATTTATACGGACTGCGCGGAATCAAGCTTCTGACAAAATATCCGAAAGAATTGTTCAATGAAGACTATTATCCGCAGATTTTGTTTTACATAGAAAAAAAATTCCCTCATCTCTATTGTTTTATGGAAGGCTGCAGAATGGAGGTCAACGGAGACACCCTCCTCATTACCTTGAAGGAAAACGGTCTGGACATTCTGACCTATAACAATATGGACGGCATCATCCGCGATCTTCTGAAAGATGAATTTGGTTTGGAGCTCAATATTCGGATTCGCAAAACAGAAGGAACCAAAAGTAATTCCGAAATCATCGCAGAACACGCGCGTAATGAGGATGAAATGCTTCGGGATATTCGGAAAACGGTTGCCGCAGCACCCGAATTCACAAAACCGAAGGACTCTCCCTCTCCTGCAACAGACCGCCCTCAGCGCTCTTATGACCGCAGTGATGCGCGCATCAGCTATGCGCCGATGCAAATGAAGGATGTCACACAATACAGCGGAAAAGTCATGGTGCAGGGAGAAGTCTTTCAATCGGAAATCCGAGAGTTCAACAATTCCGCCAAGGGATGCTATACTCTTTATATCACTGACAATGAGGCATCCTTAATCGTCAAAATGATTGAACGGAAGGAAACGCTTTACGAACTGGCTGACGAATTGAAGGACGGCACCTGCGTCTGCATCAAAGGCGAGACCATGTATGACAAGTATATTTCTGATTTTGTGCTGAATGTCAAGCCGAAAGACATTGAAATCGTTGAGAAGACGCTCCGTCAGGATCAAAGCGACGAAAAACGTGTGGAACTTCATATGCATACCAACGTCAGTGAAATGGACGGCATGACCCCCGTTCAGGATTTGATCAAAACAGCAAAACGCTGGGGTCACAAAGCGATTGCCGTGACGGATCACGGAGTCGTTCAGGCCTTTCCGGATGCGTATGCGGCGGCAAAAAAGAATGACATCAAGCTGATTTACGGCGTAGAAGGCTATCTGATTAACGATGCGGTTGAAATCGTTTACGGCTCCAAAGAATATTCTTTGGAGGATGAATATGTTGTATTCGATATTGAAACCACCGGTTTGAACGCAACCAACGACAAAATTACCGAAATTGGCGCTGTTCTAATGAAGAACGGAGAGATTCTGGATCGATTTTCGACGTTTGTGAATCCGCAGGTTCCGATTCCGTTTGAGATAGAGAAGCTTACGAGCATCCGGGACGACATGGTGATGGATGCGCCGCTGATCGAGGAGG
>CAKRUL010000289.1 GCA_934403665.1 uncultured Clostridia bacterium
TCGCCAACGTAACGATACGCAGCACAAACAAACCGAAGGAAACCCACATAACCGGGTGAACTTCTTTGATTTTCCCTGTGCAAACTTTGAGTATAACCCAAGAGAGGATTCCATACATAATACCATTTGCGATCGAATACGTAAACGGCATCATAAAGATTGCGACAAAACCGCCGATGGTATCAGCGATATCACCGTCAAAGGTCATTTTCTTCACGGAGCTCATCATCAGCAAACCGACAAATACCAATGCAGGAGTGGTTGCAAAGCCGGGGATTGCCAAAAAGATCGGAGACAGGAACAATGCCAGCGCAAACAATACAGCTGTGGTAACCGCTGTCAATCCGGTACGTCCCCCCTGTGCAACACCGGCGCTGCTCTCTACATAACTGGTAACGGTGGAAGTTCCCAGACATGCGCCGACAACTGTTCCGACAGCGTCAGCCAATAAAGCGCCGCCTGCTTTCGGAAGGTTTCCGTCTTTGTCCAAAAGACCGCCTTTATCTGCAACGCCAATCAGTGTTCCCACTGTGTCGAACAAGTCAACAAACAGGAAGGAAAATACGATAACGGCAAATTCAGCAAAGTGACCTGCAACAAATCCAAAGTTGAATTTGAAGAAATTGGGTGCTGTGGGGATAAAGCTGTAATCCTGGAAGCTCGGGAACAAAGAATAGGCTTCTTTTTCAATGTCCACAACATACCAGCCGCAAAGCTGTGCAATCATGCCAAGAACCCAAGTTGCCAAAATACCCCACAAAATTGCGCCCGGCACTTTGTAGTGATACATGATTCCAATCAAAAGCAAGCCAACCATAGCCAAAACAAACTGCGGAGACATCACATTGCCCATTGCAACCAAAGTGGAGGCATCGCCAACCACGATTCCGGCGCTTTTTAAACCGACAATGGTGATAAACAAGCCAATTCCGGCAGTGATACCGAATTTCAGGTTTGCAGGAACCTTGTTCACCAAGGTTTCTCTGAATTTAAACAGAGAAAGGATAATGAAAATAATACCTTCCACCAAAACCGCTGTTAATGCGATCTGCCACGGATCGGAAATGCCTGCTTTTGCCATCGGCACACAAACCGAAAAAGCAAAATATGCGTTCAAGCCCATACCGGAAGCCAAAGCGACCGGGTAATTTGCAAAGAACGCCATACAAAGTGTTGCGAGAACAGCAGAGACAGCAGTTGCAGTAAACACTGCTCCCTTGTCCATTCCTGCTGCAGACAAGATTGAGGGATTGACAGCCAATATGTACACCATGGATAAAAAGGTAGTAATACCGGCAATCATCTCAGTCTTGACGTCAGTGCCATGTTCTTTGAGTTTAAAAAGTTTTTCCAAGACCTACACTCCTTACATATTTATTTCTTCCTATATTTTATAATGAATTTCCGCTATTTGCAAGTTTCTGAATAAAATTCTGCTTTTTTCTTCTTTTTTTCGTCATTTCCGCTAATTATTCGTCAATATCTTTATCTATTTTTAACATTGTTTTCGCATAAAAATGTCACCGGAATAGAATTTTTATTCCTTTTTGTAAAAAAATAGATACTATTCTTTTATCATCGGTTTGCAAGATACTCCATTGCTTCCTGCTCCTGAAGTTCTGAAAATACAGGAATTTTTTTCTTTTTTAACAGTTCCGCAAATACGCCGTCCCCGTCTTTCAGGGTTCCTGTAAAACTTCCGTCATAAATTTTTCCGCTGCCGCAAGAAGGGCTCTTGGATTTCAGCACCGCTATGGTTGCTGTCCGATCCGCAATAGCATTCATCGCCTTTTGTGCTCCCTTATAAAATGCACCTGTCACATCCTCCCCTTTTTGATTCCACACCTTATCCCCGACACGTTCCGATGGAATTCTCGGAGTAGATAAGCCCCCCAACACCTCTGGGCAAACCTCCACCACTTCATATTGATTCTTTAATGCTGCGCACCATTCTGTCTTATTATCGTTTCCGTCATAACGGCACTTGCAGCCAACCAGACATTTGCTTAATACAATCATCATACTGTTTTCCCCTTTGATTCATAAAATCCGATATGGTACGAGTATCTTTGCGCTTTATTATAACAAAAAATTGCAAAGGTTTCCATTATAAAATGAAAAATACTTTTCCGAATCATTCACATGCTTTGTAATCCTTACCTCTTTCTTCAATCCGTTCTGCGTCCATCCGTCCAAGCACAAGAAAGGAACCGTTTCATAAAATAATACTGTAGCCAATCAATGCTACAAGAGTACGAAAGGAGTAATACAAGTGGAAGAAAACAATCATGAAATTTCCAGAGAGGAAATTGATATCACAAATGAAGATCCCATTTTTGCCGATCCGAGACAGGCTTTAGCAATGGCATATGTACCGATGCAAATGTGGAACAAAACGTATGATCCGGATGTCGGAATCTGCCGCGGTACGATTTTTCCAGAGCTGGATCTTCCGTTCATAGGAGAGGAGGCTGTTCCCTGTGGAAAATAACGCAAATAGCTGCGGAAAAAAATGTGAGAATATGGAGAACGAAAAACTTGCTTTGCTTCGTAAAATCCAGGTAGTCGATTTTGCCCTGCAGGAAGTGAATCTCTTTCTTGATACCCATCCAGGATGCAAAAAAGCACTGACATATTATG
>CAKRUL010000290.1 GCA_934403665.1 uncultured Clostridia bacterium
CAATGGAGCTTAAGCGAATCCGGCGAATGCCCTCAATGTCATGTATTTTTTTCAGCAGCTCTCCCAATCCGAATCCTTCAAAGTCCTTCCCGTAAGAACAAATATGAATCCCGGACAGAACAATCTCGCGAAACCCTTTTTCCGCCAAAATACAACATTCCCGATAGATGCTTTCCGGATCACGGCTGCGCACCCTCCCCCTGGCATAAGGGATCACGCAATAGGCACAAAAATTGTTGCAGCCGTCCTGTGCCTTTATGATTGCCCGGGTCTTATTCTCATAGGTGGTGACCTGCATATCTTCGAAGACTTCTCCTTCCAGTTCGGAAACGATATTAAATTTTTTATGATCCTTCAGACTTTGCGTGATCAGTTCATATGCTCTGCCCTTCTGTTTTGTGCCGATCACGATGTCCACACCCTCGATTGCGGCGACCTCGTCCTTCGCCATTTGCGCATAACAGCCGCACACGGCAACCACGGCATCCGGGTTTGTCTGTTGTGCCCTTCGGATCATCTGGCGTGATTTTCGATCGCTTAAAGAAGTAACCGTGCAGGTATTGATCAGATACGCGTCGCAAACTTCTTTGAAATCGCCAATCGACCATCCTTTATCGGTAAACAGTTTTGCGATGGCTTCTGTCTCATATTGATTCACCTTGCAACCAAGGGTATGAAAACCAATTTTCATTTTTCTTCTCCATTCTGCCACCATGTCAAAGCACGGCTCCGTTTTATTTTGCAGCTCTCCGCATACCTTTTCAACACAGAAAAAAAGGCAAAGGGATTTCAGTCGCCTGAAACTATAGAATTAGTCTAAATTTTCCGGATTTTTTTATCCATTTTGCCTATTGACTTATTGGCCGTTTTTCTATAATATCATAGATAAATAATGTGTGCTTATCTGCACGCACAATAAAATACAGGAGGCTGGTAATTATGAAAACAGTAAATATTATGTTGAACTCCATCAACGACGTCAAAACTTTTGTAAATGTTGTAAGCAAATATGACTTTGATGTTGATTTGACTTCCGACCGTTATGTTGTCGATGCAAAATCAATCATGGGTATTTTCAGTCTTGATTTGTCAAAGCCAATCAAAGTAGAGGTACACAGCGATGAATGCGAGGCATTTCTCGCTGAAATCAAGTCTTTCATCGTATAACTTTCAAAAGATGAAGCAGAACGCATCCGTTCCGGGTGCGTTTTTTCTTTTTTCCCGGAGGTTCACTTCTGTGTATAGGGACATACGCTCATGCAAATTCCGCACACAGAGCCTCTCCCAATTTTCTGAAATGCCTTTTTCATATAATCCGAACAGCATTTCCGATCCACCAGAGATTTCTCCGGAAAAGCGATATCAAAGGTCTCTCCGCTCAGGCACATTGCCGGGCATGCCTGAACGCACTTTCGGCAAGCACCGCATTTGGAAGGCTTCGGGTCATTGACCGCATGCAAATCAAGGTCGGTAAACAGCGTCCCCAAACGCACAGCGGTTCCCCATTTCTCTGATTGAAACAGCCCATTTTTCCCCACCGTTCCCAACCCGGCAAGCACCGCTCCTTTTTTATGGGAATACAACCCTGCATAGGTATCATGTCCGCCCACTGTTTGAGAAGCCGCAATCGGAAAATAACGGTATCCGTTCTTCTCCAAAAGCGTACCTGCTTTCAGCGCAATGCGGTCGATTAATGCATTCACGGTGCGGTAATGATGGAAATATGCATAAGTGGGCTTGTCCTCAATCTCTGCGATCACGGCGGAGGACAGCTTGACACAAAAGGAAATCCCGTTCCTGAAAGTTTGAAAAGAATCGTTAAAGCAAGCTGCTTCGAACGCTCCTTCTTCTATCATCTGATTCATGATTTGTTCTTTCAAATCCAAAGCGACACATCCGTTCCCATTCATATTTGCTTCGATTCACGGTGTTTTTTATTATAGCACAACAATTTAAAAAGATGAATAGTTAATCGGGAAAAAACCATACTAAAATTGAATTTCAATCACGAAAGGAGTGTTCTTATGGCAAACCTGACTTCAAAAGAGCTGACAGCCATTGAGGAACAGTGCAGCAACGAAATCATTTTGGTGAAAAAATACCGTTCTTATGCAGAGCAGTCTACCGATCAAACATTAAAGACAAAGTGGACACAGATGGCAGACAAGCACCAGCAACACTATTTCACGCTGATGAACCATTTGAATTAGGAGGGTTTCAATGAATTCTTTTTTAAGCTGTGACAAAGAACTTTTGGAGGACTGTCTGAACTCGCAGAAACATATCGAGACCAATTATAACATCTGGGCAAATGAATGCGTGGATTGCTGCCTGAAGGATGACATGATGAACATTCTGAAGGAAGAGCACGAAATGCACTCTGATCTTTTTACAGAAATGCAGAATCGCGGCTGGTATGCAACAGAAGCCGCCGATCCCAATAAAATTACACAAACCAGACAGAAATTAGATCAGGCAATGAACCAATAAAACAGAAGATTGTAAAAAAGAGGGGTAAAAAGTGAACAGAACCAGTAAAAACGGACAATAGAAAAAAAGAGCCTCCTATGGTATAATGAAAATAACACCATAGGAGGTATTTTTATGCCAAGAAGTTATCGTCATA
>CAKRUL010000291.1 GCA_934403665.1 uncultured Clostridia bacterium
TTTGCAGACCGTCAGGATCATTCTCACCTCTCCGGAGGGAAGTCTTACCTGTGCATATTTGTCTTCCTTCGCCATCAGCTGTGCGCTGTTTCCGGCGGAACGAACCAACTGACCGCCCTTGCCGGGAGCAAGTTCCACATTGTGGATAATCGTACCTACAGGAATTGCAGAAATCGGGAGAGTGTTTCCCGGTTTGATATCTGCTGTTGCACTGGAAATTACTGTGTCGCCGACTTTCAGACCAACCGGTGCCAGAATGTATCTCTTCTCGCCATCCTGGTATTCCACCAGTGCGATGTGAGCGCTTCTGTTCGGATCGTATTCCAGTGTTTTTACCGTTGCAGGCATATCCACTTTATCTCTTTTGAAATCGATAATTCTATATTTTCTCTTGTTGCCGCCGCCTCTGTGACGAACAGTAATTCTGCCGTAGCTGTTTCTTCCGGCGTTTTTCTTTAAATTCGTCGTGAGTGATTTCTCTGGCTTAACATTGGACAACTCGGAAAAATCCGTAACCGTCATAAATCTTCTGGACGGCGTTGTCGGACGATAACTTTTTATAGCCATTAACATTCATCTCCTTATTCTAAAACTTACGGAACTGCCGTTTACGCCATGCTTTCAAAGAATTCAATCGGTTTGGAATCTTCTTTTAAGGTAACGACAGCCTTTTTGTAGTCAGGACGTTTTCCGATGTGCACGCCGACTCTTTTTTCTTTGCCGTGGATTCTCAGGGTGTTGACGCTTTTTACTTTTACGCCGAACACTTCCTCCACTGCGTTTTTAATTTCAAATTTATTTGCGCTGAGAGCAACCTCAAAGGTATATTTTTTATCAGCGATTCCCTGCATACTCTTTTCTGAAATGATAGGTCTTCTGATAATATCGTGTGCGTATTTCATTATGCGTACACCTCCTCGAGTTTCTTAACCGCATCCGCAGTGATTACGCATTTGTCATGTTTCATAATCTCGTATGTGTTCAATGTCGTAACCAAAGTGGTTGCAACGCCCGGGATGTTGTTTGCGCTTTTAACGACTTTCTCGTCTTTTTCGCTTAAAACAACCAGCGTTTTGCTGTCACAGTTCAGATTTTTCAGCATCTTGACAATTTCTTTTGTCTTGTATGCATCCATAGAGATCTTATCTAAAACGATCAGAGCTTCGTCATTCACTTTGGAAGTTAAAACAGATTTCAAAGCCAGCTGTCTGGTTTTCTTGTTTAAAGAATAACGATAGCTTCTGGGTTTCGGACCGAGAGCAACGCCGCCGCCCGTCCATTGAGGAGAACGGATAGAACCCTGTCTTGCACGGCCTGTACCTTTCTGTCTCCACGGTTTAATACCGCCGCCGCTTACTTCCGCTCTTGTTCTTGTGCTCTGTGTGCCCTGTCTTACATTTGCCAAATGATTTACAACAGCTGCGTGTACCGCATTCTGATTCACTTTCACAGCAAAAATACTGTCATTGAGTTCAATGTCACCAACTTGTGAGCCTTCCATATTATATAAAGCCACTTTCGGCATGGTGTTTCCTCCTTTCTATTCCATATCAAATTAAGCTTTCACCGAATTTTTTATCATTAAAATGCCGCCCTTAGGTCCTGGTACGGCGCCTTTGACGAGCAACAGGTTTTTATCGGCAATCACTTTTACAACATCAAGGTTCTGAACCGTTACTTTATTGCTGCCCATATGACCGGGAAGTGCTTTGCCTTTATAAACACGGGAAGGACTGGAACATGCGCCCATGGAACCCGGACCTCTGTGATAACCGGAACCGTGCGTCATAGGACCTCTGTGTGTGCCATCCTTCTTGATGGTGCCAGCGTATCCTTTTCCTTTGGATGTGCCGGTCACATCAATTTTGTCGCCTTCGTTAAAGATATCCGCTTTGATCTCATCGCCAACGTTGTAGTTTTCAATGCTGGAAAGACGCATTTCTTTCACATTCTTTTTCAGTGCAACGTTCGCTTTGTCAAAATGACCTTTAGACGGTTTGTTAGAATGTTTTTCTTTCAGTTCCCCGAATCCGACCTGGATTGCTTCATAACCATCGTTTTCTACCGTTTTTTTCTGCACTACAACGCATGGACCGGCTTCTACAACAGTTACGGGGATGAATTTGCCTGACTCGTCAAAAATCTGAGTCATGCCGAGCTTTTTGCCCATAATTGCTTTTTCCATATTCTTTTTTACCTCCTATGGTGATTGGTTGGCTGTGCCAACATGACCTTGGTGCCTTTTGAAAATTTAAGGCATCGGATTCTTCTGTTCTTCCGTTTCGGAAAACAGAACCTTGTTCCTACAGTTTTATGTCGATTTCAACACCTGCAGGCAAGTCCAGCTTCATCAAAGCGTCTACCGTTTTGCTGGTAGGGCTTAAAATGTCGATCAATCTCTTGTGCGTTCTCATTTCAAACTGTTCACGGGAGTCTTTGTTGATGTGAACAGATCTCAAGATCGTCACGATTTCTTTTTTGGTCGGTAGCGGTATCGGTCCTGATACTTTTGCACCGGTTCTTTTCGCTGTTTCGACAATTTTTTCAGCGGACTGGTCCAGAATCATATGATCGTATGCTTTCAGTCTGATTCTGATTTTTTCTTTTACTGCTGCCATTTGTT
>CAKRUL010000292.1 GCA_934403665.1 uncultured Clostridia bacterium
GAATGTGTTTTTTCAGATATTCGGTTTTGTTCGGAACGCGGACAAGCTGCATCCAATAATCGATACTGAACAGAAACAGAAAAAAATACTGCACCGGAAAAACGGAAGGTTCCGTTTCGTAATGCACCAACTGGGAAAGGGAGATCAAAACAGAGCAGGCAGCACTCAGAGAAAACAGGAGAAGATACGTTCCCTTCCGGCTTCGGCAGATTGCTTTTCGTATCACGTCTCTTTGCCTCCTTTCTTCTGTTAGTTTTTCCAAAACGGCGCGAATATACAATCATAACCCCTCTTTCTGTGACATAAAATAGGGTGAGGTGACGTATTATGATGTTTTTTATCAATCGGAAAAAGCTTTTATTTGTTTCCTTTTTGGTTTGTATTTCCATCGCTTTCTTTTATTCTTTCACGACCTATTCTTTCCTGACCTCCGGGAATCAAAACGGAAAAATGATTATTATAGATCCGGGTCATGGAGGGGAGGATGGCGGCGCCGTGGGGAAAACCGGCACGCTGGAGAAAGATTTAAATCTGGCGATCGGCCTGAAATTGAAAGAAGTTCTTGTTGGGCAGGGATATCAGGTCATTATGACACGTGAGGAGGATAAGTCTCTTCACAGCGAGGGGGTCACCAAAAATAAAAAAAGATCCGATTTGAACAATCGCGTGTACCTTTCCAGAGACTATCCGTCGGCTGTCTTTGTCAGCATTCATATGAATTCCTATGAAAAGTCTCCGCAGAAAGGAGCGCAGGTGTTCTATTCCAAAAACAATCCGAACAGCAAGATTCTTGGCGAGATGATTCAGGATACCCTTCGGACGGAAGTGGATCCGGAAAACCGCAGGCTGGCAAAGCAGGCAGACAACAATATTTTCATCATGAAAGAAATGAAAAATACGGCCTGTCTGGTGGAATGCGGCTTCGTGTCGCATGCTGATGAGGAGATGCTTTTAAAGACGCCGGATTATCAGGAGAAGATTGCAAAAGCGATTGCAGACGGCATCAAAAAATTTGATGCCATGCCATAGAAGAAAAAATGGTCTTGAAATTCTTTCCCGATATAGACGAAGCGTTTCAAGTGTGGTATAATGGTTTAAACAAACGAACCATTTAATCGGCACGACCGGAAAAGGAATACTGCTTCAGGTCGGGAAAGGGAGCAGCTTTATGAAAAATAAAGAAAAGAAAAGCGCAATGGAGCGATTGGCGGCTTTTATTGTAGATAAGCGGAAAGGTTTTTTTCTGGTATTTATCGGCATGGCAATCTTCAGTGTGTTTGCAAGCACCTGGGTTTCCATCAATGATGATATCACTTCGTATCTTCCGGAGGAAACCGAGACGCGGCAAGGGTTGAGTCTGATGGACAATGAATTTACCACCTTTGCCACGGCGCGGGTGATGATAGATAATATTTCTTATGCCCGGGCACAGCAAGTGGAGGAGCAGTTAAAAGCCATTGAGGGCGTCAAATCGATTACGTTTGACGACACGCAGGATCATTTCCGTTCGGCATCGGCTCTTTATGACATTACATTCGACGGAGAAACAGACGATCCGGTTAGCCTGAATGCCATGCAAAAAGTGCGGGAAACACTGTCCGGATGGGACGTTTCTGTTTACACAGAAGTCGGTAATTCAGAATCGGAAACCATTGCATCCGAGATGAATGTGGTCATGGTCATTGCAGTTGTCATCATTATTGCCGTTTTGCTTTTTACGTCTCATACTTATATGGAAATCCCTGTTCTGCTCATCACATTCGGAACGGCCGCCATTTTGAATATGGGGACCAACTTTGTGTTTGGGGAGATTTCCTTTGTATCGAAATCGATTGCGGTGGTATTACAGTTGGCGCTTGCGCTGGACTATGCCATTATCCTTTGCCATCGTTATACGGAAGAACGAGAGAACCTTGAGGCACGCGAAGCAGTAATCGCCGCCTTGTCCAAAGCGATTCCGGAAATATCCGGAAGTTGTCTTACCACAATTTCAGGGCTGATAGCGATGACCTTTATGCAGTTTCGGATTGGGTTTGATATGGGGATTGTGCTGATTAAAGCAATCTTTTTCAGTCTTTTGTGTGTGTTTGCCTTGATGCCCGGATTGCTGATGATGTTCTCAAAATGGATTGACAAGACGCATCACCGCAGTTTTGTGCCGCAGATTACGGCTGTCGGAAAAATGGCGGTAAAGACACGCTTTGTGATACCGCCTGTTTTTTGCTGTCTGCTGGTGGGCGCTTTCCTGTTGTCCAATCAATGTCCGTATGTCTACGGAACGAGTACACTGCACACTGCCAAGCAAAATGAAAGTCAGATTCAGCAGCAGAAAATTGAAGAGACCTTTGGAAGTCAGAATATGATGGCATTATTGGTGCCGGCAGGGGATTACCGGACAGAGGCTAAGTTGCTTTCCGAGTTGAGCAATTGTCCGGAGATTGACTCCGCAACCGGATTATCGAATATAGAGGCGATGGACGGTTATGTATTGACGGATGCATTGACAAGCCGGCAGTTTGCCGAACTGACCGATTTGGATATTGAAGTCGCACGCTTGCTGTATGCGGCGTATGCAGCCAATGAAAAAACATACGGGCAGATTGTCAGCGGGAT
>CAKRUL010000293.1 GCA_934403665.1 uncultured Clostridia bacterium
TATACACAGTCACCTTTTGTGGCTGGGCTTGACAGCCGACGCTTTCGGATTTGAAAGTCTGTTTATGGAAAGCTGGAAAATGCGGGAAAAAATTCTGGATATGTTTGAATACTCTACCGGAGGCAGAGTCATTTTTTCAGTAAATAAAATCGGCGGCCAGCGCAAGGACATGGACGACGATATGATTAAAATGTTTGTGAAGATTTTCAGTGAGATGGAAACCGATTTGCGGGAACTGACAGATACCTTTTTGCAGGACTATTCCGTCAATACCCGGTTGCGGGATGTCGGATTTTTGACCAAAGAGCAGGCACATGATCTGGGAGCAGTAGGGCCCATGATGCGTGCCAGCGGAATTAGTCTGGATACCAGAAAAATGGGATATGCCGCTTATCCGGAAATCAAGTTTGAACCCATTATAAGCAATGTGGGAGACAGTTATGCAAGAGTAGATGTCCGCATCAAAGAGCTTTTCCAGTCCATCGATATGATCCGCCAGGCGGCAGAAAAGATTCCGGCCGGTGCGGTGGATGTTCCGGTGAAAGGAATGCCGGATGGGGAATATATGATGCGGGTGGAACAGCCGCGCGGAGAGGCGGTTTATTACGTCAAGGCAAACGGCACCAAGTTTTTGGATCGGGTGCGTGTGAGAACGCCTACCTTTGCCAATCTTCCTGCTTTGCTGGAAACCTTGAAGGGCTGTCAGCTTGCGGATGTGCCGATTCTGATTCTGACGATTGACCCGTGCATCAGCTGTACGGAACGATAAAGGGGGATCCGCCGTATGACAATGATGAAGTTTACAAAATCTGTGATCAAAAATTTGTTTTCCAAACCGGCAACCAGGGTATATCCGCAAGAGAAGCGGGTTTATCCGGAGCGCACCAGAGGACATGTGGATATCGACATTGACACTTGCATTTTTTGCGGAATGTGTCAGAGAAAATGTCCTACCGGCGCCATTCAGGTTGACCGCAATGAAAAGACTTGGACGATTCAGCGGTTCAGCTGTATTCAATGTTCCAGCTGTGCGGATAACTGCCCGAAAAAATGTCTGAAAATGGGCAACTCTTATCCGGAACCGTCCGCAAACCAAACAACAGAGACCTATCAGAAGAAAGAGGAGACTGCTTCTAAAGCAGCGGAATAGGAGCAAATTATGCATGAATATCATGAAGCAATTCATATCATAGAGCATGCGTGCGAGGAGGCAGAAAAACAGGGAAAGCACAAGGTGACGAAAATCAATTTGGTCATCGGAGAAAGTTCCGGCTATTCTGCGGACAGCATTCGCATGCATTTTGAGGATGCCGTGAAGGGAACCATCTGCGAGGGAGCAGAGATTACGGCAAGAACGGTCAAGACAATGCTGCGCTGCCCCAAATGCCATGAGCTGTTTGCACGCAGACCGTTTCATTTTGACTGCCCTCATTGCGGATCAGACGGTGTGCCCAGTGAAGTGGGGAAAGAAATGTCGATAGAAAGTGTAGAATGTGAATGAACACCTCGGTTCTTTTAACGGTTTATGGTGTTGTGCAGGGGGTCGGATTTCGCCCTTTTGCGGCGAAAATCGCTGAAAAAATGGGGCTTTCCGGCTATGTGAGAAATAAAGGCGGATTTGTGGAGATTCTCTTATCCGCAGAACAGAGAGCGGTGGATGATTACATCCATCGCCTTTGTGTTGAAAAGCCTTTTGGTGCGGAGATTCAGCGCATCGAGCAAGAGTATTCTGAAGAATGGGTGGAAAAAGGGTTTTCCATTGTCGGAAGTGAGCCGAACGAACAGACCCCTGTTTTGCCGCCGGATTTTTCGGTGTGTGAAGATTGCTTAAAAGAAATGCATGATCCGCATGACCGAAGATACCGCTATCCCTTTATCAGCTGTACCGCCTGCGGTCCGCGCTACAGCATTATAAACCGCATTCCCTATGACCGGGAAAATACGGTCATGGATTGTTTTCCGCTGTGTGAGCAGTGCGGTACAGAGTACCGAAATCCGACACGGCGCAGACATGCGCAGACGATTGCATGTCATGACTGCGGCCCTCAGCTGATTTGGAGAAGCAGAGCCGGAGAGCATTTTACGCGTCAGGATGCGCTTTATAGGGCGATTGCAGTTTTGAAAAAAGGGGGCATTATCGCAGCTAAGGGCATTGGCGGCTATCAGTATCTTTGCAGTCCCTATCGCGAAGACTCCGTTCAAAATCTGCGCGCGTTAAAAGGACGGGAGAAAAAGCCGTTTGCCGCGATGTTTCCGGATCTTTCCAAGGTGGCGCAGGAATGTATTCTCAGCGAACGGGAGAGTCAGCAATTGCAGTCTGCGGCGAAACCGATTGTTCTTTTGCGGAAGAAACGGGATGGTTTTGTCCCCGGCGTCTGTGGAGACAGTCGCTTTGTAGGCGCTTTTTTGCCGAATACGCCTCTGCATGTTCTGCTGCTGGAGGCCTGCGGTGCATTAATTGTAACCAGTGCCAACCGTTCCGGAGAAATTCTTTCCTTTACAGAACAGCAAATGGAAAACGAAACGTCCGAACAATTGGACGGCATTCTGTATCATCACCGGGCAATTGTCACCCCCTTGGATGATTCGGTTGTGCAGGTGGCAGGAGAC
>CAKRUL010000294.1 GCA_934403665.1 uncultured Clostridia bacterium
GAACGGATGGATGGAATCAAAAAGGGAGGGATCTTTCATGTATCGGATTTTAGTGGTGGATGATGAGGATAAAATTCGCGAAGTGCTGCGGGAATATGCAGAATTTGAAGGATATGAGGTAACGGAGGCAAAAGACGGAATGGAAGCCGTTCGGATTTGCAGAGAAAAGGATTTTGACGTGATTGTTATGGATGTCATGATGCCGAAGCTGGATGGCTTTTCTGCCTGTAAGGAAATCCGCAAGTTCTGCTCCACTCCTTTTTTGATGTTGTCGGCGCGAGGTGAGGAATACGATAAATTGTTCGGTTTTGAAATTGGGGTGGACGATTATGTGGTCAAGCCTTTCTCTCCCAAAGAGGTGATGGCGCGGATTCATGTGATTATTGACCGCAATGCCAGATGCAAACCGGAGGGAAACCGTCAGGAACGCATAGAAATCAACGGACTGACCATTGACATGGCAGGGCGGAATGTTTATGTGGACGGAGTGAAAGCGGAGATGACACCGAAGGAATATGACCTGCTGTTTTATTTGGTGCGGAATCAGAATCTTGCACTGACCCGGGATAAGCTGTTGAATGACGTATGGGGATATGCGTTTTTCGGGGATGACAGAACCGTGGACACCCACATTAAGATGCTGCGCAACAGCTTGGGCAAATATCGGGATTATATTGTCACGTTAAGGGGATTGGGATATAAGTTTGAGGTGGAAGAAAAGTGAAAAAAATTTTTGATGTCAAAGGGCTGAAATTCAAACTGTGGACCTATTTCCTGCTGTTTGCCGCCGGGATTATGATTGTGCTGTGGCTTTTGCAGATTATTTTCATCAATACGTATTATGAAACCATGAAGCTGCACCAGGTAGAAAAAATAGGGAATCATTTGGTGGCGCAGTATGAGGATTCCGACAGCTATCAGAACCTTTTGGAGCAGGTTTCCTTTCGCAACGGGTTAATGATCCGAATTGTGGATGAAAACGGGGAACCGATTCTGAGCAATAATATTTTTAATCGGGACAACAACCGTGACAGAAACGGGCGGATGAATCCTTATGAGTTAAATCTGCTCAAGTCTAAAATACAAAATTCCGGAGAAAAGGCAATCTGTTATGTGCAGAATGATGAAGGAATGCGGATGCACACGGTCGTCTTTGGCGCTGCTCTCCAGAATACAAACGGAAGCCGGGCATATCTTTCCATGTATGCACCGCTTGCACCGATCGATGCGACAACGCAGGTTTTGCAGAATCAGCTGTTGATTGTGACCATCCTGTCTCTGGTCTTTGCGTTTATTCTGTCCTATTTTATTGCGAATCGCCTTGCAAGACCTATTTCCAATATTACAAAGTCAGCCGGAAAGCTTGCAAAAGGAGATTACAGCGTTGTGTTCGAGCCGGGAGATTATACCGAAGTGAATCAGCTGGCGGAGGTTTTGAACTATACCACCCAGGAATTATCCAAAACAGATGAGTTGAGACGGGATTTGATTGCCAATGTGTCTCATGATCTGCGCACCCCTCTTACCATCATCAAATCCTATGCGGAGATGATCCGGGATTTGTCCGGAGACAATCCGGTGAAGCGGCAGGCGCATACGCAGGTGATTGTAGACGAATCGGATCGGCTTTCCGGGTTGGTCAGCGATATGCTGGACTTGTCGAAATTGGAATCAGGCACGATAAAACTGAATCTGTCACGCTTTGACATGGCGCAAACCGTGCGGGAAATCATTCAGCGTTTTGCCGTGTATCAGCACCGGGACGGTTATGTGATTACCTCACAGTGTGAAGAAGCGGCATGGGTGGAAGCGGACGAGCTGAAAATCAGTCAGGTCATCTATAATCTGATCGGAAACGCCATCAATTATACCGGGGAGGACAAAACCGTCCATATCGCCGTGCGGGTTCAGGACGGTAAGGTTCGGTTCAGTGTGACGGATACCGGCGAAGGGATTCCGGAAGCAGAGAGAAAACGCGTTTGGGAACGCTATTATAAATCCAGCCAGCGGCATAAAAGGGCGGCTGTCGGCACCGGAATCGGTCTTTCTATCGTAAAAAGCATTCTTCTTCTGCATCATGCAGAGTTTGGTGTGGAAAGCAAGCTGCACGAGGGTTCCACCTTTTGGTTTGCTTTACCGTCAGCGCAGGAAGGCGAGCCTCCTGTTACACATTAAAACGGATGGATTCGCCATCCGCAGAAAGGAGAAGGGGCATGCAATTGGATATCCATGCGATAAAAACCATTACGTTGGGGGCGTTGAGAACGGAAGAAAAAGACGGCTTTTTCACATTTTCACGTTTCAGCGAAAAGCAGGAAGCATTTCTTTTGGAAAACGGACGTGCGCCAAAACTGTATTCTGCTTCCTCCATTCGGCTTGAGTTTTACACAAAGGGCGGGGAAGTCTCTTTTGATTATGAAATTTCCCCGGGGACAGCGCGGGAATACTATTCCATTGATTTGTTAGTGGATCAGGTTTATCGCTGCCACGTTTCCAAAGAAACCTGCACCGATTCCGGAAGCTTTCGCTATTGGATTCCGTCCGGCGGAGAACAGAGGGTCACCATCTATTTTCCGTCCA
>CAKRUL010000295.1 GCA_934403665.1 uncultured Clostridia bacterium
ATAAAACATCATTTTGCAAAGGCTCCTTTTTGGCAAAGAGTCCAAACTGCTAAGCATCAGAGAATGATACAGATCAGTCCGCCGCTTCCCTCGTTGATGATTTTTTGCAGTGTTTCCTGCAATTTGATTTGCGCATCCTCCGGCATTCGATACAACTTATTGTGAAGCCCCTCGTTCACCAGCTCATGCAGGGATTTCCCGAAGATGTTGGATTGCCAGATTTGCTTGGGGTCGACCTCAAATTCCTGCAAAAGATAATGCACCAATTCCTCCGATTGCTTTTCCGTTCCAACAATCGGAGACACCTCGGTCTCAATGTCCGCACGGATCATATGAATGGACGGCGCACTGGCTTTCAGGCGCACACCGAAGCGATTTCCTTGTTTCACAATTTCGGGTTCCTCCAAGGAAAGCTCGTCAATGGTCGGCGATACAATCCCATAGCCCTTGCGTTTGACTTCACTGATGGCAACCGAAATTTTGTCATATTCTTTTTTCACTTCCGCAAGTTCGGTCAGCAGAGACAGCAGCTGATCATCGCTGCTGATGTCAAAACCGGAGGATTCGCTGACAATCTGATAGAACAGCTCCTCTTTGGTGTCAAGCTGGACGCTCATTTTGCCTTCTCCCAGACTGACTCCGGAGACGTGCACTGCCTTTGTGAAATCAAATTCTTCCAGAGCACCGATGGAGTTTTTTACTTCCCGCACATTGGAAGCCGTTTTTACAATATCCTTGATTGCCCCGAACACCGAAGACTTCAGCCAATGATCGACGGGAAGCCCTTCCAGCCATTTGGGCACGTCAAAGCCGATTTCCTTCAGAGGAAATTCGTAAAGCACGTTTTCAATGACAGAGAGGATTTCCTGACTGCTGACTTCCTGGCAATTTAAAGGCATGACAGGAACATTGTATGCCGCTTCCATTGCAGACTTGATTTCCAGGGTTTCCTCTGCGGCAGGGTGCTTGGAATTCAGCACGACGAGAAACGGTTTTTTCAGTTCTTTCAACTCGTCAATCACCCGTTTTTCTGCCTCCACGTAATCCTCTCTCGGAATATCGGAGATGCTTCCGTCTGTTGTCACAACAAGACCTATGGTAGAATGTTCGTTGATGACTTTTTTGGTTCCGATTTCTGCCGCCTGCGCAAAGGGAATCGGTTGTTCAAACCAGGGAGTGCTGACCATTCGCGGCTGGTCATTCTCGATATGACCCAATGCACTGTCGACAATATAACCCACACAATCAATCAGCCGCACACGAAACTTGCTGTTTTCGTTCAGGCTGATTTCCACCGCTTCGTTCGGAATGTATTTTGGCTCGGTTGTCATAATCGTCCGACCTTGGGCGCTTTGAGGAAGCTCATCTTTCGCACGTTCCTTTTTGAATGCGTTGGAGATGTTCGGGATCACAAGCTGATCCATAAACTTTTTGATAAAAGTGCTTTTTCCGGTCCGGACAGGTCCCACAACACCTATATAGATATCTCCCTGCGTCCTTTTGGCGATATCTTCCAAAACGTCGTAGTTCTGCATTTTATTTCCTCCCTTAATGGTGATTCGATGATCTCGTTTGTAACATGTATATGTCGCTTTTCGTGAAATATGACAGAACTTATCCAAAAAAATCTGCACATAAAATCCGGTTCACAGACGGGAAAAACCTGATTATACTGAAAGCAAAAAAGGAAAGGAAGGAATCGTATGAAAAAGCAGGAGAGCAATCCGCTTTTTTACAAAGAGGTCAACTTTTCTATTGTCGGTGAAATGATGGTATTCCGCTCTCATCCAAATCAGACTGGATGGTATTACAAAAACAAAAGTGACAAGAAAAATTTTATCATATATATCTTGGATAATTGGCTTTATGCGACCTATAATGGAGAAAAACATTTTGTAAAAAAAGGAGACGTTTTTATTATTCCGAAACGGACGGATCAAGCTGTCTATGAATCGATCGGAACCGACTGTATTCCACAGTTTTTGGCAATCGAATTTTATATTGCGGAAAAAGAATTTTCTTTCCCGTATATCTATCACGGCGTGTCCAAAAAGACAGCAGCTCTAATTTTTGAGATTGAGAAAAAATATTTTTCCAACAGCTTTTGCAGCAAGCTGGAGTTGAAATCTATGACTTATCAGCTTATCCACATGCTGGCGGAGGAATATTTTCGGAGAAACTATTGCTCCAAGCCATACAACCGGATTCAAGACTCTATACATTATATGGATGAAAATTATTTTCGTCACGATTTGAACATGGAACAGATTGCACAGGCCTCTTCCGTAAGTGTCAGTCATTTTCGAAAGCTGTTCAAGGAGATTACCGGCCAGACGCCGATTCAGTATCTGAGCCAGTTAAAGCTCCGGCAGGCATTTGCTCTTTTGGGGCAGACAAATGCCTCGATCTCGGAGATTGCAGCCACCCTCGGCTTTGAAAACCAATACTATTTTTCAAATTTCTTCAAGAAACATACGGGGGCTTAGTCCGTTGTCCTACCGAAATGGAAAATAGTTCCCATAAAATTGTATCTAAAAATATATTTAAAAAAATAATAAAGAAAATGTGAAAAAGTTA
>CAKRUL010000296.1 GCA_934403665.1 uncultured Clostridia bacterium
GTTCTCGGCAACTGTTTTATAAACGGAAAACTGCTGCTCCTCGGTCGGATAGTCACTGTTTTCCAAATAGAGAAATTCACTGCGAAACAATCCGATTCCGCCTGCATCATTTTTCAGGACACTCCCCATGTCTGCAAGGTTTCCGATGTTGGCATACACCTCTATGGCTTTGCCGTCCAGCGTGACATTTCCCTGCCCTTTCAGTTGTTCTAAAAGCTGTTTCTTTTCGTTTTCCTCTTTCTGTTTTTCCTTGGCTTTGCAAAGTGTTTCCTCATCCGGCTCCAGGATCAATCTGCCCTCGAACCCATCTAAGACGGCAAGCGTCCCATCGTATTCCGGTTTCAGCACAATGTCTGTTTGTATCACGGCCGGAATGTTCATCGTCCGCGCCAAAATGGCCGTATGAGAATTTGCGGAGCCGTGAACCGTCACAAACCCAAGCACCTTGTTTTTATCAAGCTGCACGGTCTCACTGGGAACCAAATCATCCGCCATAATAATGACCGGTTCTTCGGAAGAATGCAGAGATTTCTCCGAGCCGCTCAAGATGCCGATTAACCGCTCCGAGACATCCCGCACATCTGCCGCCCGCTCTTTCATATAAGCGTCCTCCATGGAGGCGAACATCCTGGAAAAATTATCGCCCGTCACCCCCACAGCATACTCTGCATTGACCTGTTGTGTGTGAATGATATTTTCAATTGATTCGCAATAGTCTAAATCCGTCACCATCATCTGATGAATATCAAAAATCATCGCATTGGTTTCTCCGACCTCCGCAACCGCTTTTTCAAACAATTCTTTCAATTGCCGCACAGCCTCATCCCGTGCCGCATGAAACCGTTCTGTCTCAGCCAAAACATCTTCTATATGATAGCGCTTGATCTTTTGTTCTTTTCTTTGATTGAGCGATATTCTGCCGATGGCAATCCCGCCAAACACTCCTTTTCCTCTGAATGTTTTCATGGTTTCCGCCTCCGATCCTTGTTTGAAAAAATGTATATTGCTGCTTTCAACGGGAGCTTCGCCTCCCCCGTTGAAAACAGCACGTTCAGCCAGCGCCGCATAGAACACGGTTCTCTTCTTACAGATTTTCCTTCAAAAAGTGTTCCATTGCAGCAATTGCCTCTGTCTCATCCGCACCCTCGGCGGTCACGCAAATGGTTTCTCCTTTTTTTGCCGCAAGAGCCATTACCGCAAAAATCCGCTTTGCGTCGCCTGACTGCGCACCCTTTCGCAACTGAATATTGCTTCGAAACTTTCCGGCCTCTTTTACCAGCAGACCGGCCGGTCTTGCATGAATCCCCTCCGGATCCGTAATGGTATAATGAAATTCTCTCATCATAAACTTCCTTTCTGCAACCGATTAATGATGTTTCGTGAAATATGAATCCGCTTAAAGTACGGATTTTGCAAAATGCCGGGCATAGGGGGTTCGACGCTCTAATGCTTCTTAAACAAAGCAAGCAAGAGCATCCCGACAACCGACCCCGTCAGCAAAGCAACAACATACCACAGCGGATGCCCCACGACAGGGAAAACAAACACGCCGCCATGCGGTGCCCTCAAGGTACATCCGAACAACATAGACAATGCCCCGGCAGTGGCGGAACCAATCGCCGTAGCCGGAATGACCCGAAGCGGGTCCGAAGCGGCAAAGGGAATTGCCCCTTCCGTAATAAATGCCAACCCCATAATATAATTCGTCAGCCCGGACTGCCGTTCCTTTTCGGTAAACCGATTTTTGAAGAACGTTGTGCACAGTGCAATGGCAATCGGCGGAACCATGCCCCCCACCATCACAGCCGCCATAATATCCAGCTGGCCGGTTGCGATGGAAGCCGTTCCAAACACATAAGCCGCTTTATTCAGCGGACCTCCGAAATCAATGGACATCATCCCGCCCAAAACAAAGCCCAGTATCACTTTGCTGGTTTCCCCCATACTGTTCAGAGCATCGGTTAACCAGGCATTGAAAGCCCCGACCGGCGGATTGACGAGAAACGTGATAATCGCCCCAATCGCGAGAATCCCAACAAGCGGATAAATCAAAACCGGTTTAATCCCTTCTAAGCTCTTGGGCAGCTTATCACAAAGTTTCCGAAGCCCGACAATCAAATAGCCGGCAATGAACCCGGCAAGCAGTGCCCCAAGAAAGCCGGAGCCTCCATCCTTCGCGAGCAATCCTCCGACAAAACCGACCGCCAAGGCAGGACGATCCCCAATGCTCATAGCAATAAATCCTGCCAAAACCGGAAGCATGAAGCCAAACGCAGCATCCCCCACGGATTTTAAGAATGCCGGAAACGGCAAATTGGAACCAAAATGACTCGGATCAATCTCATAACGATCAAATAAAAAGGCAAGCGCAATCAAAATTCCTCCGCCGATTACAAAGGGAAGCATATGGGAAACGCCATTCATCAAGTGTTTGTATATCTGATGTGCCGCACCCTCTTTATCCTGATGCGATACAGCATGTTCCGAATGTCTTTCATCGGAATGATAAACCGGAACGTTTCCGCTTAATGCCTCCTGAATCAGTTCTTTCGGCTTGTGAA
>CAKRUL010000297.1 GCA_934403665.1 uncultured Clostridia bacterium
GGGTGTATGAATGATATTGCTGAAGAGGTTGTGCGAATTTACGGTTATCATAAGATAAAAGCCACCATGCTGCAGGGAGACACCCTTCAAGGCGGCTTTACCAAAGAACAGCTTTTTGAAAATCGGATAAAAACACTGCTGGCCGATAAAGGATTCTATGAAATTTATTCTTATTCCTTCACCAGCCCCAAGCTGTTCGATTTGCTTCGGATTGATGCGGATTCTCCGTTGCGCAGAGTGGTCACCATCAGCAATCCTCTTGGTGAGGAAAACAGCATCATGCGCACCACCTCCATCCATTCCATGATGGAAGTTCTGCAGCACAACTACAGCCACCGCAACAAAGAAGCATTTCTGTTTGAATGTGCCAATGTATATCTGCCGAAAGCACTGCCTGTTACCGAACTCCCGGAGGAACGGAAAAAAGTGACTCTGGGCTGTTACGGCGATACGGATTTCTTTGCGCTGAAAGGCATGGTGGAGGCATTGCTGGACGAACTGCAGATTGATCGCGTTTCCTATGTACCGGTTCAGAACAACAAAACCTTCCATCCTTACCGCACTGCTCATATTTTGAACGAAAACGGCGAAACGATCGGAATTCTTGGGGAAATCCATCCTCTGGTCTGCAAAAATTATGAAATCGATGAAAAAGTATATATGTGCGAATTGGATTTAAATACCTTGTATGCATCGGTCAACCGAAACATCAAATATAAACATCTCCCCAAATTCCCTGCAACCACCCGTGACATGGCTATGCTGGTGGACGATGACGTGATGGTTTCTCAGATTGAAGCCATTATCGTGAAAAAAGCCGGGAAGATTCTGGAGCATTGCAGTTTGTTTGACGTGTATAAGGGTTCTCAGATTCCCGAAGGGAAAAAGAGCATTGCGTATTCTTTGAGCTTCCGTGCCGCAGACCGCACGCTGAATGATGAAGAGGTCAATGCGTCTATGGACAAAATTCTGGAGGCTTTAAAAGAGGAAATCGGCGCCGATCTCCGATAATTTTCCGGGAAATATGACATTTCTGTTAAGTTTTCAGAAAGACTCTTGCATTTAACCCAAAAAAGCGGTATTCTAAGGACAGAATAAGAACAGGAGGGATTTTGAATGAATTTCGATGAAACACGCCAAATCCCCTCAGTGAAAGATGAAAACAAGAACCCGCGGAAAATAATCAACGATGTTTTTAACGCTTTGATTGAGAAGGGATATAACCCTGTAAACCAGTTCATCGGCTATATTATGTCCGGCGACCCTACTTATATCACAAGCCATAAGAATGCCCGTGTACTGATCAGTTCTCTTGAGCGGGATGAAATTTTGGAAGAACTTTTGAAAAGCTATCTGAATATCAAATAAATCATTTGCAGAAATTTGATACCCAAGATTGTATGTTGCCCCTTGAAGGATTTGGCTTTCCTTCAAGGGGCTTTTCATTACATAAAAAGTGTAAATTGCTGGAAAGGCTTCTTTTGCGGAACGAAACCGGGAACATTCCGTTTTGGTTCGATTCCCCCCCAAAAAAGAGAAAAACAACAGTTTCTCTCTTTTTTCTCAGACAGAGTGTCCTGTCTGCCCGGCAAATTGACTGTTATAAAGCTTTGCATAAAAACCGTTTTTCTCCAAAAGCTCCCGATGATTTCCCTGTTCCATAATTTTCCCCTGGTTCATCACCAATATCCTATCGGCATTGACAATGGTTGAAAGGCGGTGCGCCACGATGAAGCTGGTTCTTCCTTGCATCATTTCCTCAAAAGCCTTTTGAATCCGAATCTCTGTCCGGGTGTCAATACTGCTGGTGGCCTCATCCAAAATCAGCATCGGCGGCTTTGTCAGCATGACCCGTGCAATGCAAAGAAGCTGTTTCTGCCCCTGAGACAAATTCCCTCCGCTTTCAGAAATCACCGTGTCATAGCCTTTTGGCAAGCGCTTGATGAAGCTGTGTGCATGCGCCGCACGGGCGGCAGCCACAATTTCCTCCTCGGAGGCATCCGATTTTCCGTAAGCAATGTTTTCCCGCACTGTTCCGTGAAACAGCCATGTTTCCTGCAAAACCATTCCATAAGCCTTTCTCAGGGAATCGCGGGAGATATTCCGAATATCGGTTCCGTCCACCGCAATCTCTCCCTTTTGCACGTCATAAAACCGCATCAGCAAATTGATGATGGTTGTTTTTCCACAGCCGGTAGGCCCCACGATAGCAATTTTCTGCCTCTGTGAAACAGACAAATTCAGATGCTCAATCAGGGGAGTGTCCGGTCGATAGGAGAAGGAAACGTCTTTCAGTTCCACCCTTCCCTTACAGCTTTTAATTTCCACCGCATCGGCAGAAACCGGCTCCGAGGGTTCATCCAAGATCTGAAAAATTCTGCGCGCAGACGCAAATGCCGTCTGTAATTCCGTCACCACACCCGAGATTTCGTTAAACGGCTTTGTGTACTGGTTGGCATAGGTTAAAAAACAAGAGATCTGCCCGACAGACAGGCGCCCGTTCAATGCGCTGATTGCTCCGATTACTCCGACAGCAGCATAAACAAGTCCGTTTA
>CAKRUL010000298.1 GCA_934403665.1 uncultured Clostridia bacterium
TTGGTATTTTGAGACTCATCGTAAACGACCCGTATGAAACCGTCAAAGTATTGAAAGAAAACAGCTTTGTGGTGGAGCTGACCGAAGTGATCGCCATGCGCATTGCAGACAAACCGGGAGCAATGGCGCAAGCTTTCCAGCTGCTGAACAATGCGGAGGTTTCCGTTGAGTATCTGTATGCTGTGAATAAAGAAAAAGGCGTCAACGCTATTTTGGTTCTGCGCACAGAGGATCATGAAAATGCCTGCCGCGTATTAAGCGATGGCGGAATTGAATTATTAACAGAAGAAGAGTTTTACGCAATATGAAAAAAGAGTATCAGAATCTGTTTCAAATCGATGGAAGAGCCGTCGATTTGATTCGTTTGGCAGAAAAAAAAGCAAAGAATGAGATGAAGCAGGCGGATGAGATTGCAGAATACAATCAGCTGAAGGTGCTTCAGGCTTTTCAAAAAAATAAAGTGTCCGAGACCCATTTCATCGGGAGCACCGGTTATGGATACGACGATGCAGGGCGGGAGACGCTGGATCGTCTTTATGCCGATATTTTCGGCGCCGAGGACGCATTGGTGCGGCATAATATCATTTCCGGAACGCATGCGCTTTCTCTCTGCTTGTTTGGTGTGCTTCGTCCGGGCGATACCTTGCTTGCGGCAACAGGAAAACCGTATGACACACTGGAGGAAACCATTGGCATCCGCGGAGAGAAAAAAGGCTCGCTGAAGGATTTCGGAATTGCATACCGTCAGGTTGATTTAAAGAATAATGAGCCGGATATGGAAGGCATTTTAAATGCTTTGGATGAAACGGTAAAGGCGGTTATCATTCAGCGTTCCAAGGGATACGATTTCCGGAAATCTCTTTCGGTGGAGGAAATCGGCGGCATCATTTCTGCAATCAAGCAGAAAAAGCAGGATGTCATAGTCATTGTGGATAACTGCTATGGGGAATTTGTGGACACGATGGAGCCAACCCAGGTGGGGGCTGATTTGATGGCAGGTTCTCTGATTAAAAATCCGGGCGGATCTCTTGCGTTGACCGGCGGCTATATTGCCGGAAAACAGGAGTATGTGGAACTGTGCGCCTATAAGCTAAATGCGGTCGGAATCGGCAAGGAGTGCGGAGCAACCTTTGATTTGAACCGCAGTATGTTTCAGGGAATTTATCTTGCTCCGCATATTGTCTGTCAGGCTGTCAAAACGGCTGTTTTGGCCGCACATGCTTTTTCAGAGCTCGGTTTTCAGACCTCGCCGAAAATCGGAGAAAAGCGTTCCTGCATCATCGAGGCAATCCGTTTCGGAGATCCGCGGTTGGTCATCGCATTTTGTCAAGGAATTCAAAAAGGCGCTGCGATTGATTCCTTTGTTGTGCCGGAGCCTTGGGACATGCCGGGATACGGCGACCCCGTGATTATGGCGGCAGGTGCTTTTGTGCAGGGTTCTTCCATCGAATTATCTGCCGATGCGCCAATGAAGGAACCGTACGTCGCATATATGCAGGGCGGTGTAACTTATCCTTACGGAAAGGTTGGAATCATGCTGGCTGTGGATAATATGATAAAACAAAAATTGCTTTAACGCTGTGCTTTTTCACCCGGCCTTCCCGGAGTGAGAAAGGAAGAATGCACAGCAACAAAACACGGATGAGACGAAAACCATATGTGTTTTCAGTCATCGCATTCGGAAAGAAACGAAAAGCAAATGTATAAATCACTCTCTTTTGTCGGAAGATAATAACATCAAGCAAAAGAGGGTGATTTTTTTGATGAAATACAAAAAGTATCTGGAACGGCTCCGGGCAGACTATGCGCCGAAAAGAAAACAACAAATTCGTTTCTTTTCCCTTGCTTGCTGCCTTCTGTTGAGTGCGGCGGTTTTATTTTTCGCCTTTCATCCTCCGGCTTCGGAGGGAACCTTTTCGCAATACGGTTCCAAAGGAGAAGAGGTGCGGAAGATTCAGCAGAGGTTGACGGAACTTGGCTTTTTTGGAGATAAAATTGACGGCGTATATGGTGTGAAAACGGAAAAGGCCGTCATCCGGTTTCAGCAGCAGAAAAAACTACGGATTGACGGAAAGGCAGGAGCGGAAACTTTAAAAGCCCTTGGAATTCAGACGAGCTCCGGCACTGGTTCCGGTACAGCAGACCTGGATATTTTGGCAAGATGCGTCAGTGCGGAAGCAAGAGGAGAACCATACGAAGGACAGGTGGCAGTGGCTGCTGTTATTTTAAACCGCGTCAAGCATCCTTCTTTCCCGAACACCATTGCAGGGGTGATCTATCAGCCGTATGCGTTTTCCTCAGTGCTGGACGGGCAGATCAACATGCGCCCGACAGATTCCGCAAAAAAGGCGGCGAAGGACGCGATGAACGGCTGGGATCCCTGTTACGGCAGTGTTTATTTTTTCAATCCGAAAAAAACCGGCAATGCCTTTATGCATTCGCTTCCCGTAGTACGGGATATCGGAAACCACAGATTTGCAAGGTATCATCAATAGCATCACAAAAAAACAGCATGGCAGTGCGATTTTTGCGCCGCCATGCTGTGTTTCAGC
>CAKRUL010000299.1 GCA_934403665.1 uncultured Clostridia bacterium
CTATCCAACTTGAATGCACCGTTGATAAATCGACGATTTCGGTGACGTCTTCGGGGCTGATTTCTAAAGAAAGTTCTGTCTTTCCTTCAAACATCACTTTGACACCGCTCACCTTTTTGGCATTCTTATTGAGAAATCCTACCGATTTCTCCAATGTCATAGAATGAACGCCGGGCACCTCAAGCGTCGCTTTCTCTACAGTAGCGGCAATGACATTCTGCGCTACATTCACATTTCCGCTTTCTGCAATAAATTGATCTAAATTCTTCTTTTCCACGTAACTCACTCCTTTTAATCGATATAAAACAGCATATCCGAATAAGTCGGTAACGGCCAAATGTTCTTGGATACGATTTTCTCAAGCTCATCTCCCGTTTCCCGCAGTGCATTCATAGCAGTCACCACTTTGTCGCGATATGCGCATGCTGTTTCATAAGTACCGCTGATTACCGTCCTTGCAGCCTCTGCTTCCTTCTCAAGGGTCTCTATCTGACTGCTGAACAAATTCAGCAAGTTATTTGATTTCTTTAATAGTTTTTCCTGTTCTTCTGTGTTTAAATGAAGACCGGTGTTTTTCATTTCGTTAAAGGATGCGGCGATTTCTTTTACAAAGCGCATGACAGCCGGCAAGATTTCTCTTCTCGCAATTTCAATCATTGTGAGCGCCTCTATGTTTATCTGCTTGATATAAATATCGGTGTATATTTCATAGCGCGCATCCGATTCAATCCGGCTCATAACGCCAAACCGTTCCAAAACACGGATATTCTTTTCCACTTTATAGGCTCGCAGAGCATCTACCGTATTGCTGATATTGGGAAGTCCACGGTTTTCTGCCTCTTTCACCCAATCACCGGAATAGCCATTGCCGTCAAAAAGAATCCGTTTATGATTTTTCACAATGTCACGGACGACACGATTGACTTCCTTTTGCACGTTTTCCGCTTTTTCCAAACGGTCTGCAATCTGGCTCAGCGCTTCTGCCACAATTGTGTTCAGTATAATATTCGGACCGGAAATAGAAGCACTGGAACCGACCATACGGAATTCAAATTTGTTGCCCGTAAACGCAAAGGGAGAGGTACGGTTTCGATCCGTAGAATCCACCGGAATTTTCGGCAGAGTAGATACTCCGATTTCAATCACTCCGAAATTGCCTGCTTTGGAATCCTCCGGATCCTTCTCTTCAATCCGGCGCAGAATTTCTGCCAATTCTTCCCCCAAATAGATGGAAATAATACTGGGCGGCGCTTCATGTCCGCCTAAGCGATAATCATTTCCCGCATTTGCCGCCGATGCCCGAACCAAATCTGCATATTCATCCACAGCCTTGATGACCGCACTTAAAAACACCAAGAACTGCGCGTTATGCTGCGGCGTATCTCCCGGATCAAACAGACAGATTCCATCGTCCGTTTCCAAAGACCAATTATTATGTTTACCGGATCCGTTGATTCCCTGAAACGGTTTTTCGTGAAGCAAAGCTACAAAGTCATAATGACTTGCTACTTTTTTCAGGGTTTCCATGATAAGCTGATTGTGATCAGCCGCAATATTGTTTGTTGCATAAATCGGTGCCAGTTCATGCTGTGCAGGTGCAACCTCATTGTGTTTTGTTTTTGCGGTAACGCCCACCTTCCAAAGTTCTACATCCAACTCTTTCATAAACAGTGCAACCCGCTCTTTTAAAGCGCCGTAATAATGATCCTCCATTTCCTGACCTTTTGGAGGCATTGATCCGAAAAGAGTTCTTCCGGTAAAAATCAAATCTTTCCGCTTTGCATAACATGCTTTATCAATCAAAAAATATTCCTGTTCTGCCCCGACACAGGTAAGAACCTTCTTGGAGGAAGTATTCCCTAAGACGCGCAAAACCCGAAGTGCTTGGGAAGATACAGCTTCCATGGAACGCAGCAATGGCGTTTTTTTATCCAGGGCAATTCCTGTATAGGAATAAAAAGCAGTCGGAATACAAAGGGTGAGACCCGCTTTATCTTCCTTCAAAAACGCCGGAGAAGTACAATCCCAAACGGTATAGCCTCTCGCTTCAAAAGTCGCCCGTACGCCTCCGGACGGAAAAGAGGATGCATCCGATTCCCCTTTCACCAATTTTTTCCCGGAAAGTTCATCGATAACACCGCCGTCCGCCGTTGGCATCAAAAAAGCATCATGCTTCTCTGCCGTCACTCCGTTTAAAGGCTGAAACCAGTGGGTATAATGTGTTGCGCCTTTTTCCACAGCCCAATTTTTCATAGCGTTGGCAACCACATTTGCCACTTCCGGCTCCAGAGGCTTTCCCAAAAGAATGGTTTTCTTTAAAGAAGAATAAATATTTTTCGGAAGCCTTTCTTTCATAACTCTGTCGTCAAAAACATGAGTGGCAAATATATTCTTTACGTCAACGTTTTTATAATCCATATGTCACCTTTTCCCCCTGTTTGATATCTACTTTATTATCATAACATTTCAGCGTGTTTTTTTCAAACATTTTTTTGGATTTCCCGATTCGTATCACCATTTTTCTAAATTGCAAAATCCCCCAAAAAAAGATT
>CAKRUL010000300.1 GCA_934403665.1 uncultured Clostridia bacterium
GTATATCGCTGTATTTGGGGAAACGACGAAGCAGGGATCTCTGTAACAGAGAAGACGCTTACCGGATCGTCCTCGGACTTTGCAAATATTTCTGTAGGAGCACGATTGAGCTGCAAACCAAAAAACAGCTCGTATGATAATCACTCGATGGTTTTGCTTAAAAAAACATCTTCCGGTGTTACGGTTTATGATGCAAACTGGTCAACTACCCAATATTGCATTGTAGGCATGCGCACTTGGACTTACAAAGAATTTGCAGAAAAATTCGAATTAATTAAATCCAGCAGCAGAACCCCGCAATAATGTCAGTTTTCAAACGTCACATATATGGTGTTCGTTTGTCCGTTTTCCGTCACGCGGAGCACCGCTCCGCTGACGGTTACGGCATCCACAATAATATTTTCCGCCTCTGCCAGCTGCTGAATTTCTTTTGTGAGGGAATGATCCATGCGGAAAACCTTTTTTTCATCATCAATCACCAACCACGTCCCATCGTTCAGCAGTTGATAACCCTTCTCAGAAAGGCGAGACAGAGAAACATCCTCGGTTGTATTCTTTCGGGCATCAAAAATACGATAATTTTTTGTTTCCCGATCCCCTGACCATACCTGCACATAGCGATCCCATAGCGGATATTCCGCCGAAGCAGGCTCTAAATATCTCATTACCGCCTCCATGCGGTTTTCCGCGACGTCATAGACCGCAAGCATCCCGGTTCCCGTTGCATCGGAGGCTAACTCCACCGCCAGTTTTGTTCCTTTTTCAAGCCAAGAAACCCCGGTATAGGCATAGATCGACTTGCTGTCGTCCTCCGGAAACATGAACGGTACATTTTCCGCTTTCGGAAGCATAACCGCCTTGATATCTTCCTTTGTCAGCAACACTTTCGTTTTTCCGCCTTCTGTCAGGCAAACTCCCTCTTCCGAAATCCACACCAATTTTCCGTCATACCAATCCAGCGAGTGCGACGAGACCATGTGTTCTTTCACCTTGGAATCCCACGGCTCTTCAGAGGTTCGGGAACCGTCTTTTACAAAACAGATACCGTCAATGCTTACAAGCGCAAAATCCCACGGCTTTCCTTCTTCCGCCGTTTTGAACTGCAAATAGGAGGACTGGTCGCCATGGTTGCCGACGGCTTCCTCGGACAGCAATTTCCCGGTATGAAGATCATAGCTTTTCAATTTTTCGGAAGGGCTCAAGCACCACAGCCTGCCTCCCGCTTCTATCGCATCTGACACAAATTCTTCCGATGCGTTTTCCAATACTATGTCACTTTTTTCGGTTGAATCCGTCTGCTGTGACATTTCTTCAATTGTCGAATTGATTTCGGACTGAACCTTCGAAAGTTCCTGCTCAATTTTCGAAATATCCGCCTCGGACGAACGCTCCGAAACCTCCGAAGATTCCCCCGCAGACGACGTTTGCGGCGTGTTTTCGCACGCGGCGAAGGTGAAAAGCGTGGCAAAAACGAGCAGCAGACTGACAATTTTTCTCATAGTGTCCTCCTTTATGTGGTAAGGAATATTTACATATAAAGTATACAGCATGCAGTATTACTTGTCAACAAATTTTATCGTTTATTTTGTCGAAATCGGAGTGGACGGAAAAGCACAAAGTTTCTATCACTTTTTCGAAGTGTTCTACAAAAAAACATCCGCTCCGGAAAACCAAACCGTAACCGGAAGTCAATCGTATTGCGATTTGGGTACTGAGTGCAGCGGTTGTAAAAAATATGACTACCCGGTTGGTCGTGTTCCCTATATCAACGAAAATCAATGCAACAATGTTCCCGTTCTTCCCGAGTAACCTGAAAATCGGATCGGCTTATGCCGATCCGATTTTCTATTTTTCATACTGAATTTTCAGCGACACAAAATCGAAGTCATCGCCGTTGGGTTTAAGCGTCAAAGTGCATTGTGAAATACCGTCTACATACAGCACTTTCATCTCATAAGTGACAATCCAGTAATCCTCTTTCTGAACCGCCTGCACATTTGAAATCTTCTTTTTGAGAACTCCTCCGAAATTATTCAGCCAATAGCTGTCCGTCTTCGCGTCATAAACTACCAATGTTCGCATTTCTTCAGCGGGAACACCACCCCATTTTTGTGCAAACTCCTCCATAATCCCTGCAGGGCAAGCGACCACCGGCGTCTCCGGGTTATCCTGATAAAATTCCCCCTCTATTATTATAACATTCGGAAGATTGGTGTACGGTTGACGCCAATAATCGGTCCGCAGAAGAAACGCAAATGTTTCCGCCATATCGGCAGTCATCGGGTGATCTTTGTCAATGAGGGTGGTTTTATCGTCTCCCAGCAGTACCGCCGCAGAAAAATCTTCATAGATTTTTTTCGTATAGTCCTCTACTCTTTTTTTCTCACTGCTTTTCACATTCGACCGCGCACCGCAATACCGGATATTTTCGCCATCCTCTCGGATCAGTACGGCACAAGTTCCCGTCTGCTCTTCCGACGTGCCGCTTGCATACAATACCAGAAACCCATCACGGGATTCTGCCTTTTTCAGTGCGATTCCGGTACTGCA
>CAKRUL010000301.1 GCA_934403665.1 uncultured Clostridia bacterium
CCGTCTCTCGGGTTCATAAAAAAGATACTGTTCACAAAGTTGTCGTAAGGTATATTTTTGGTGGAACACTGCGTTTCCGCACACCATATTTTTCTCGGATCAATCTCCAGAATATGGGTGATTCCCTCAATACGATATACCGTTTCCGCGACCGGCGGAGGAACGCTTTCCGTTTTGTCCTTCAGAAGAACCGTTCTTTCCCCCTCCAGCCACTCGATCTCCTTTTCAAACAGCTCCGCAACATCTCTCGCCTTCATATAGTTCACGTTGTCTATCATTTTTGCCGGAACCTTCTTTTGCTTGTATTGCACAACCGTATTCCCTTCCAAAACGTTTTCCTCCTTTTTGTATCCAACATGTTCAAACAGGCCGTCTGCGATGGCTTGCGCAAACTCCTGCTGTTTCGTTAATAACACCTCTTCGTCCCCGGCATTGCTGATAAAAGCCGTCTCCACAAGAATTGCAGGACAATAGGTGTCACGAATGACCTTGAAATTTCCTCTTTTTACGCCCCGGTTCTCTGTCCCCAATCCGGAAATCAGATGATTTTGCACCTTCCTTGCCAGCTTCTCCGCCGTACCGCCGAAGGCGCAGACATAGGTTTCCGTACCTTTGGCGTTCGGATCGGATGCACTGTTGCAGTGGATGGAAATAAAATATTCCGCTCCGAAAGCATTCGAGCGCTTGACCCTCTCTGCCAGACTGGAATTCAGAGTGGTTCCAAGGCAATCCGTTTGCTTCTCTCTGGTCATTTTCACTTCAAATCCGTTCTTTGTAAGAAGATCTTTTAAGAGCGAAGCGATTCCGAAAGAAACGTCCTGCTCACGGGATTTTCTGCCGTTCGCCCCGGTGTCGTGTCCATGATCGTTGTGACCCGCATCAATACAGATTTTCATTCTCAACCTCCTAAGACCACATAGTGATAGGCCTTCCCTAAACCATTCAATTGATAAATATCGGCCGTTCCTGCTGTTGCATACCAGGATACCGACTGTTCTCCCCAGGTCAGATGCAATGGAACCAGAGAAAAATGATTGGTGATATAAGGGGTTATATAAGCATACGAAGTGCCGGATACAAAGGTACCGGCAGGTATTTTGTCATTATCATCGGCAGCGCTGATCCATACCAATTTCGGTTCAAAGGTAACATTGATTGCGGTTGGATAATCCGGACCGACCGTTCCGGTTCCAGTATATGTACCGCATGCCATTTTAAGAACATTTCCAAGCCTTGCAGAAGGAATATTTCCATTGGCGTCCATCAGCTGATACCCATATACTTGAAGCGTTTTGGGTGCCGGGTTGGTTCCCTCACCTAACTGGATTGCATCGATTGGTGTATTGTCACTGTCAACGGTCTTCGCATTGTTGCCTCCGGCAAAACCGGCAGACGCTGTCGCCCCATACCCAACTGCCGCGCCGCTCGTGGCATAGGAAGCCGCGCCTCCGGCAAACCCGATCTGTGCGTTTGCAAAGCTTCCCACAGCGCCGCCGTTGCCGGTCAACGCACTCTGCCCAATTGCCGCGCCCATGCTTGCACTGGCTCCGTCCCCTCCTATAAACCCACCGTCTGTATTTTTGGCATTTGCTTTATTGTCTATCAAACTTTTTAATACTTTCCCCTGATGGGCAGACAAAGCATGGCTGCCGGATTCAGAAGTCAATACATCTTCTACTGTGACGGTCTCGTTGGAGGACACTGCATCATCCACATATTTTTTTGTTGCCGGATGATAATGTTCCGTCGGAGTAAATTCCGCCGTATTCGTTTTTGTTAACACATCTTCCGTTTTTGCTTTTTTGGCAAGTGCGGTTTGAACAGCAGTGCTGACCGGCTTATCTAAATCACTGGTGTTATTCACATTGCCAAGACCCACTTTTGCTTTTGCAATGGTTCCGTTTTTATAAGCAGAGACAGCGGCATCCAAATCGGCTCCGCTGTTTTGCATAATGTAATTTGCCATGTGAAACCTCCTTTAAAATTGTATCACTGTTTTTCCGTCATTTGTGACAACGTTTTCCTGCGCAGAAGTAAACAGATATCCATCGAACAGCGCATCCTCTTTTCTCGTAAGAGAACGATAACAAACGCGCATTCCCCCTGTCTCCTTATCCGCAAAAAGATCGGTATCATACTGCGCTGTTTTTAAGGCTGTCAGCTCCTGTGCCCATGTGTCGGTGATACTCGTGATAACAGGTGTATTCAAGACGTAAGATAACGTCAAGGGTGTACCGAGAGCATTTTGTGCTGCACAGTAGTTTTTTGCCGCTTCATTTGCTTCTGCCACCGTAGGAAGTGTTGTAAGCCCAAGCACTTCCCACGGAAAGATGAGATACGGTAAATAATTCGTTCCCTCCGCTTTTACTTGTGTTGCAAAACCGTGAGATGTTTTTACAACAGACCCTTGCTTTAAGCGGTCGTACGATACCGTATTGTTTTTCACATAAAACTGGCATCTTTGATCGCCTGTTGAACCGACCGTGTTACATACAAAGTTATTTAAGGTCCCATCTATGACAATGTTTTTGATATGCTGATAT
>CAKRUL010000302.1 GCA_934403665.1 uncultured Clostridia bacterium
TACCTCCTATGGTTTTGTTTTTATTATACCATAGGAGGCTCTTTTTTTCTATTGTCCGTTTTTACTGGTTCTGTTCAACTTTCCCCTCTCTCTCGTCAGATTCATCATTTCGTTTTTATTGTTCCTCTTTTTTATTCGCCTTAGGTGCATTGGAATAGCGATAACTCACCACCAAGCGGCGATTGGGTTCTTCTCCGATGCTGTGCGTGGAAATGCGGTTATAATCCTGAAGTGTTGTGTGGATGATTCTTCTCTCATATGCTTTCATCGGCTCCAAGGCAACTTCCTTTCGGGTTTTCATAACCTTTTTTGCCAAACCCTTTGCCAGGATAATCAGCGCTTCTTCTCTCTTTGCGCGGTAATTTTCCGTATCGATCCGAATCTTATAATACTCCTCGTAAATCCGGTTGACATACAGCTGTGCGATCTGCTGCAAAGCATCCAAGGTCTCTCCGCGGCGTCCGATGACAATGCCCATATCAGGACCCGAAATATCCAATGTAATCCTGGAGCCTTCTATCGTTGCGGCAACCTTTGCCTCAATCCCCATTTTCGTCAGAATGGTTTCTGTGAACTCTGCCATGGTAATCTCAGGCGATTCCTTCACTCTTGCAAGAATTTTGGCATCCTTTTGTCCGAAAATTCCAAGAACACCCTTTGCAGGATTCTCTATAATTTCAATCTCCACATCGTCTCTGCCGACTCCCAGCTGAGACAAAGCAGACTCTATGGCGCTGTCAATTGTTTTTCCGGTAGCTGTAACTTCTTTCATCACACGTTACCTCCTCTTTTTCTTCTTGACCGCTTCGGTTGCAACCGAGGAAGCGGCAATCTCTGTCGCGATTTTCATTTTTGCTTTTCTGTCAATGGTAAGATACTGCAGAATCTGTAAAGCGCTGTTCACAACCCAGTAAAGGCTCAAGCCCGCCGGCACGCTGAAACCGATCCAAAGAATCATCAGCGGCATAAAATAAGTCATCATTTTTGTGGTAGAAGCCATCGGGTTATCGTCATTGTTCTTCTGCTTCGGCTGCATGATATAGCTGGATAAAAAGCTAAGACCCGCCGACAATAAGGGCAAAATCCAAATCAATGCCGGAACCGTATAGGTGGGAGTCTGTGCCAGATTCAAGCCCAAAAAGTTAAAATCAATCGCATGCACATTCGGCACCAGCGCCTGAATGTTTGCGATATTCTCCGGCAGACTCATCTGCTGAGCCAGACTCATCTCCGCTGTAAAAGAATTGGCAGGCATATTAAAATTCAACGCCTGTGCAATCGCCGTAATCTGCTCAGCGCTCAGCCGCAACATGTATGTAAGCGGTTTTGCCACTGCCGCATAGAGACCGAACAAAATGGGAAACTGAATCAGCATCGGCAAACAGCCGGACATTGGGCTGATGTTGTATTGCTTATACAGTTTCATCATTTCGGTGGACTGTTTTTCTTTGTCGTTTTTATATTTATTCTGAATTTCTGTCATCAAAGGCTGAACCTGCTGCATCGCCGCCATAGACTTTTGCTGCTTCAGAGTAAGCGGCAATGTGCAAAGCTTCACGAATGTGGACAGCAAAATAATTGACAAACCATAATTCCCTATGAAATCATAAATGAAATTCATAATGAAACCGATAGGGGTTCCTAAAAAATACATAGATTCACTTCCTAATTTTCAGTAGTTTACGGATAGTCGACGCCGCCCTTGCAGAAAGGGTTGCATCTCAAAATTCGATAAACCGCTTTGAACCCACCCTTGAACAATCCGTATTTTTCGATGGCAAGCACCGCATACTCGGAACAGGTAGGCATAAAACGGCAGGTCGGATACTTTTTCAATGGTGACACATGTTTACGGTACCACTGAATCAAACAAATGATTATCTTTTTCATCTTCAAAACCGATTCGTTTCATAAGTTTCTTTCAGGAAGTTTTCAGACAAAGCCTGTCCCGAAGGGAAACAACATGAAAAACTGCCCTGCAAACTGCCATAATGAAAAAGAAAGCCCCATCCGTTTATAAAAGGGAGCTTTTCCGAAGGAGATATCTGAGACAGCCGCCTATTTTCTGATAATCGCTGCCGGCAGCCTTCACCCGTGCAACAATCACAATATCATAGGAAAGCGGTATCCGATCCTCCAAAAGGCGGAAATTTTCTTTTATCAGTCTTCTGACACGATTACGGACAACAGCCTTTCCGACTTTTTTGCTGGCAGTCAGCCCCAAGCGGTTTATCCCCAGATGATTCTTTCGGTAATAAAGCACCAGGCAGTCTCCGGCAATACTTTTCCCTTTCCGATAGACACGGCCGAAATTCCTGTTTTCCTTTAAAGATATGGTTCGCTGCATCCTAATTTCTCCAAATGTGAAAAAAATGCCGCAGAAGATACGGCACTTTTTATAACCTCGGCATCCGCGGCACAATGCCGCAGTTTTGCCGGTTTCATAAAAGTCCAAACAGAAATGTGTCAGCACACATTGAACGACTTTTTGGGATTAAGCACTTAATTTTTTTCTGCCTTTCAGTCTTCTTCTGGCCAGAAC
>CAKRUL010000303.1 GCA_934403665.1 uncultured Clostridia bacterium
GTTTTGGTAAGGATAAAGAAATCTTGTTTTATCCAGCGTGCAGTAGCACGCATTTTTCAGCAGCTTTACCGCATCACCGTACGGAATTTCATACTCAAACTCTTCCCTTGTCAGCCTGTTCAAACGATATTTGATGGTCAGATAGGCTTTGTCATTCCAGGTTCGGACTCTCACAACGCCGCGAAAACCGGTTTTGATGTAACCCTGGATAATAGAAATTTTCTGCGTTGCCAAAGACTCATCAAACGCATTCACCAGAAACTTTCGCTCAATTTCAAGAGCCATATTTTCACCGCTTTCTTTCCGTTCTTTTCCTGTATTTTTCCGCTTTCTGAAAAAGGGGGCGGAAAAGCTACCTTTCACACCTCGACCTGTCAAAAAAATCGGTCAGCGCCAAGCCCTTTTTCTGCATACAATTTCCGTGGATCCGGCATCACTTGTTCTGCAATGAAAACGCCCGAAACCATCAAGATTTCAGGCGTTTCTGCTTTCTTTTTCGAAGTCTGCCGGCCGGCACGCTCTTTCTCACATTACCGAATCAAACGTACCCGAATAATTCCATCAATCTTCGTTAAGTCTTCTATGACATTGTCGCTTACTTCCGTATCTCCATCCACAATAGTATAAGCCACATCGTTTTTGCTCTTGTTCAGCATGGTATCGATATTTAAATTATTTTTGGCAAATTCATTGGAAATCTGGCTCAGCATGTTCGGAATATTTTTATGCATGATTGTAATTCTGCACTGCGACGTCTTGGGAAGTTGAACAGACGGGAAATTCACGGAATTCGTGATGTTTCCCCGTTCAATATATTCCTTGATTTCCCGCACTGCCATCACGGCACAGTTTTCTTCCGATTCCGGCGTGGATGCCCCTAAATGAGGGATGGAAATCACATTTTTATAATTTAGCAGTGCCTTATTCGGAAAATCAGTTACATAGCATGCCACCTTGTCGGCATCAAGAGCCGCTTTCATCGCATCTGCATCCACCAAATCCGCACGGGAACAATTGAGAATCCGCACGCCATCCTTCATGGATTCCAAAGCGACTGCACTGATCATTTTTTCCGTTTCTTTGGTCAGCGGAACATGCAGAGTAATATAATCACAGTTCTCAAAAATTTCATTGCGGTTAATCGCACGTTTCACATTGGTGGAAAGTCCCCATGCTGCATCAATGGAAATGTACGGATCATATCCGATGACATTCATTCCAAGAGCCTCTGCCGCATTTGCAACCAAAACGCCGATGGCTCCCAGACCGATCACACCCAGCGTTTTTCCGGAAATTTCAGGGCCGACAAAAGCGCTTTTCCCCTTCTCAACGTCTTTTTCAACCGTATCGGAAGAAGCCAGTCCTCTTGCCCAGTCAATCCCTCCCACAATGTTTCGGGAAGAAAGCAAAAGGGCGGCAATCACCAATTCCTTGACCGCATTTGCATTGGCACCGGGCGTATTGAACACAACAATGCCCTTGTCCGTGCATTTATCAAGAGGAATATTATTCACGCCGGCACCGGCGCGTCCGATTGCCAGAAGAGATTCCGGCATGTCATAATCATGCATATTGAAGCTTCGCAAAAGAATCCCGTCCGGCGTCTCGTTGTGATCAGAAATGGTATATTTTGCGGGATCCAATTTGGACAATCCTACATGAGAGATTTTGTTTAATGTCAAAATATCATACAAGAGAAATCACCTTCCTATTTATTTTCGTTTTCAAATTTCTGCATAAACGCAACCAAAGCCTTCACGCCTTCCGCAGGCATGGCATTATAAATGCTAGCGCGCATACCGCCCACTGTTCTGTGTCCTTTCAGATTCACAAAACCGTTCGCGGTTGCTTCTTTGATAAATTTAGCATTCAAATCATCGTCTCCGGTGACAAAAGGAACATTCATCAATGAACGGTCTTCTTTTACCACGGTTCCCCGGAACATAGAGGAAGCATCAAGATAATCATACAGTACTGCCGCTTTTTCACGGTTGATTTTTTCGATCGCCTCCACACCGCCAATGCTTTTGAGCCATTCCAACACCAACTTACAGATATAGATCGAATAAGTCGGAGGCGTATTGTACATAGAGCCGTTGTCCGCATGGGTCTGATAGTTCAGCATAGTAGGCGTAATATCCAATGCTTTTCCAATCAAATCTTCACGGATAATGGCAACCGTCAAGCCGGCAGGGCCGATATTTTTCTGAGCACCGGCATAAAGCAGACCGAATTTGCTGACATCCAGCTTTTCGGAAAGAATACAGGAAGAAATGTCTGCAACCAGCGGAACATCTCCGACATCCGGCAGTTGGTTATATTTTGTGCCATAGATGGTATTGTTCAGCGTGATATGTACATAGTCCGCATCCGGATCGAACATCTCTTTTGTAAGCTTCGGAATATACGAAAACGTCTTATCATCGCTGGAAGCAACAATTCTTGCGTTACCGTAACGTTTTGCTTCCTGATAAGCTTTTTTTGCCCACTGCCCCGTAATCACAAAATCCGCCTTTTTCTTTTCCGACTACAAA
>CAKRUL010000304.1 GCA_934403665.1 uncultured Clostridia bacterium
GTTATCTCCAGTGCCGCTGACTGATTTGCGAATCCCACAGTGGAAGTCAGCATGCTGAATACCAAAATCAGAAGAAGAAGTCTTTTTGCAAAACAACGCATAACAGATACCTCCAGATTACATCGATGGTAATATGTATGCTCGGTTCAAAAAGTTTATTCCCTTTTCAGCGTTTCCTGTATTCGGATGGTTTGATTCCGGTCATCTGTTTAAAAACGGTGCTGAAATAGCTCTGCGTAGAAAAGCCAAGAAGATCGCTGACCTCTGTTACATTTTTTCCGTTTTGCAGCAAAGACTGTGCCTCTGAAATTTTTCTCTGGTTAGCATATTTCATAACCCCTTGTCCCCCGTACTTTGCAAACGTCTTTTTCACGGTACTGACGCTCATATTGCACAAATGCGCAACGGTATTCAAGGAAAGCGGTTCAGAAAGATGCTCTTCAATACGCTGAACAATCAAGCTGTAATTTTGAGCGCTCTGCGTATGGTTTTTGGTATCCAAAACAACGTTTTTTTTCAGAATCATCAGAAACAACCGTTCCATATCATTCGCAACCAGCTGAAAGTCAATCCATTCTGCTTCTCTTTTCGGAAAGGCCTCTCCGCTTTTCGCAGAATCAAATGCTCTGTTGGTATGGGCAATAAGGGTTTGCATCAGTGGCTCCGTTTCGTAATTTAACTGAAAAACACTGTTTTCCAAAGAAGCAGCTTTCGAACCGCTCATACGAAATGACATGATAAACACCTTCGCCTCTTGATTCCCCTCGGTCCATATTCTGTGAAATTCCATGGGCTTGTGAAAAATAATCTGACCCTTTGCGAGCTTGTAAACCATATCATCCGCAGAGACGCCGACTGTTCCCTGCTTTACATAGACGAATTCCCAAAAATCATGCATTTCCCCCGCGAAATAAAAGGTTCTGTCACATCTTTTCTCAAAGGCTGTATAAAGCACTTCTACATTTAAAAAACGCTCAAATACATTGATTTCCTTTTGCATCCTGTCCTCCATATGCCCGATTTTAAATGTTTTTTCTCTTTTTTTCTATTAAAATTCAAAATAGGTTATAGTATAATTTCAATATAACAAAACCTTGCAAAATATGCAATAGAAAGAGGGGAAATATTTTGAAAGAAAAAATCAAAGTGGGTGTGATTGGATTCGGACATCGCGGAACGATGTTGTTAAAAGATGTCATGCTTTGCATGGACGATGTGGAAATTCGCGCAGTATGCGACAATTATGAGGACAGAGCAGAAAAGGCGCGCAAATTATCGGAGGAAGCCGGAAATACAAATGTCTTTTCGACCACCGACTATAGAGAGGTTCTCAAAATAGAAGAAATTGATGCCATTGTGATTACCTGCGCCTGGGAGTATCATATTGAAATTGCCTGCGAAGCCATGCTCGCAGGGAAATATGTTGGTGTGGAAGTCGGCGGCGCTTATGACATTGCGCAATGCTGGAGGTTAGTCAGAACCTCGGAAAAAACCGGAATGCCCTGCATGATGCTGGAAAACTGCTGTTACGGAAAAACAGAACTGATGGTGCTGAACATGGTCAAAAAAGGGCTCTTTGGGGAGATTGTGCACTGCGCCGGAGGTTACCACCACGATTTAAGATATGAAATCGCCACGGGAATCGAAAGACGGCATTACCGCTTGAGAAATTATCTGAACCGGAACTGCGACAATTATAATACGCACGAATTGGGACCGATTGCTAAGATTCTGAACATCAACCGCGGAAACCGAATGCTTTCATTAACCTCGGTCTCTTCCAAAGCGGCAGGAATGGCGCAATATGTGAAGGATAACATGGAAGAACTGACGCTTCCCTCCTATTATCAGGAAGGCGATCCAAAACATCTCAACCCCTGTCTGAAGGACGCTGTTTTTCATCAGGGAGATGTCGTAACCACCACCATCAAATGCGCCGGCGGTCAAACGATTGCGATGACATTGGATACCACGCTTCCTCTTGCTTATAGCCGCGGTTTTACGATTTGCGGAACCAAAGGAAGATATGTGGAACAAAACGATTCCGTTTTCATTGACGGGCAGCACAATGCATACGATGAAAAATGGAAAGAGCAATGGGGCAACGCAGATGCCTATCACGAAAAATACGATCACCCCATTTGGCAGCAAGCAAAAAAACAGGAAATCAAAGGCGGTCACGGCGGAATGGATTGGATGGTGTTCCGTGCTTTCTTTGAGAGTGTAAAGGCACAGACAAACACCCCAATTGACGTATATGACACCGCATCCTGGATGTGCATTTCCGTTCTCTCTGAACAATCCGTGGCTTTGAACGGCGCTCCGGTTGCAATCCCGGATTTCACATGCGGAAAATGGACACATCGCGAGCCCTGCATAAAAGGAAAGTATTGTCTGGAAGAAATAATAGAAGAATAACGGATATTGTATTGCAACAAACAGATGCGAAACGGGGAGGTGAAAATTTGTTTTTCCCTCCCCCTTTTCCAACAAAAAAGGAACGCTAAGCGTCCCCTTCCAATTCTATATTCG
>CAKRUL010000305.1 GCA_934403665.1 uncultured Clostridia bacterium
GGCAAATGAGAGCCTGATTCATCAGGCAGTGAGAAAAGGATTGCCAAAAGAGAAGCTGTTGCCTTTCGGCATCCCCATTCATCCGAAGTTTTCCGTGAAAAGCGAAAAGTCTTCTGCCCGCAAGTCGCTTGGCATTGAAGATAAAACCACCATTCTTGTGATGAGCGGTTCCATGGGCTATGGAAACATTGCAAAGAATATTAAGCTTCTGCTGGAAATGGAAGAGGATTTTCAGATTATTTCCGTCTGCGGCAACAACAAAAGTGCGAAGAAAAAAATCGATAAGCTGGTTCAGAGAAAACGCATTTACAATTTCGGTTTTGTGACGAATGTGGACACATTGATGGATGCGAGCGATATTATCGTCTCAAAACCCGGCGGCCTGACCACTTCAGAGGCTTTGGCAAAAAGCCTTCCCATGGTGATTGTATCGCCGATTCCGGGGCAGGAAGAAAGAAATACAGAGTTTTTGGTGAACAATGGGCTTGCCAGAGCCGTTTCAAAAACCTATCCGATTGATGAGGCGGTTTATCAATTGTTGCATGATCCGCAAAAATTAAAAATTATCAGCGAGAACATTGCCTTGTTCCGGAAACCGCATGCGACCAAACAATTGGTAGATTTTATTTCACAGCATTTTGAAAAATAACGTATGAACAAAACGGTCCTGGGAAGAATAAAGAGTACCTCCCAATCAATAAAAAAGAAGAAGATTGTCCGAAACAGCGGCATTTTCTTCTTTTTTTTGAAATTTTCCGTAATGGACATCATTTCTATTGAAATTTAAAACGAAATATGGCATAATATATATAAATATGCTTACTTTTATGATGATTGATACAGCATATTATTTTTATTTTAATTTGGGGGAATGGTTATGGAGAAAGAAAGAGGCAGCTTTACCGGCAAGCTCGGGTTCGTCCTGGCGGCCGCCGGATCGGCAGTCGGTTTGGGGAACATTTGGCGTTTTCCTTATCTGGCTGCAAAATACGGAGGCGGAATTTTCCTTTTGGTGTACCTTGTTTTGGCAGTTACCTTTGGTTTCGCGCTGATGACAGCGGAAATCGCGCTGGGAAGAAAAACCGGCTTAAGCGCCATCAGTGCTTTTCGCGTGCTGAACAAGAAGTATTCTTTCATCGGTTATCTGGCATCGATCGTGCCAATGATTATCTTGCCTTATTATTCCGTTATCGGTGGATGGGTTACAAAATATCTTGTAGCTTTTCTGGGCGGACAGACTTCGCTGGCTGCGTCTGACAGCTATTTTACCGATTTTATTGCCCGTCCGGTGGAACCGGTTCTGTGGTTTTGTCTGTTCATTGGTCTGACGGCCGTTGTTGTGCTGTTCGGTGTAGAAAAGGGCGTTGAAAAAGTGAGCAAAGTGCTGATGCCGGTTCTGGTGGTGCTTTCCATCTTTATTGCGGGCTATGCTGTATTTTTGCCCGGAGCCGGACAAGGTGTTCTGTATTATATCACACCCGATTTCAGCAAATTTTCTGCCACTACGGTGCTTGCGGCAATGGGGCAGCTTTTCTATTCGATGTCTCTTGCAATGGGAATCATGATTACTTACGGTTCTTATATGAAAAAAGAGGTCAATCTGAATTCTTCGGTCAAACAGATTGAGTTCTTTGATACAGGAATCGCTTTCCTGGCAGGTTTGATGATTATCCCTGCGGTTTTCGTATTCTCCGGAGGAGACGAGGCAGCTTTGGGAAAAGGTCCCAGCCTGATGTTCATCACGTTGCCGAAGGTTTTTGAAAGCATGAAAGGCGGCACCTTTATCGGAGCGGCTTTCTTCCTTTTGGTTTTGTTCGCCGCACTGACTTCTTCCATCTCGCTGATGGAGACGGTGGTTTCTATTTTCCAGGATAAAATGAAATGGAACCGGAAATTCACCTGTATCGTTGTTTTGATTGGTGCGATTTTGATTGGTCTGCCGTCCTCATTAGGGTTCGGTGTGTGGGAGAATATCACGATTCTCGGCATGTCCTTCCTTGACTTCTTCGACTTCATCAGCAACAGCGTCCTGATGCCGATCGTGGCATTCCTGACCTGTGTTTTTGTCGGCTATGTCATCAAACCGAAGACGCTGATTGACGAAATCAAGCTTTCTTCCGACTTTAAACGGGAAAAGCTGTTTGTCGTGATGGTGAAATATGTGGCGCCGATTTGTATTGTGCTGATTTTAATTTCATCTGTTATGGATGCGCTTGGAATCTTTAAAATCTAACAGATTTCAGCATGAATGGCATTGGAATCAAGCGGGGGCAGTCATTTCGACTGTCCCCGTTGTTTTGCAAGAGAGGCTTTTCGGCGGACATCAAAACCTTCCGTCGGTTCGAAATGGATGGAACCTATCCGGACGCGCAGCTTCTGAAAACGAAAACAATATAGTAAGAAAAAAGAGAAATCGATGTTCGGTTTCTCTTTTTTGTAGGAGGATTCACAGGGGCATTTTCCTCCGGTCAAATGCTTCCAAAATCATTTTTGGAAAAATTATTCATGGAAATATTGTTATAAAAAAC
>CAKRUL010000306.1 GCA_934403665.1 uncultured Clostridia bacterium
AGATTGCACAGACCAAATCTCGTTCTTTTGTTATTTCAAGAGGGTTGTTGAGCAGAATACGACAGAATTGTAAAAACACGTCCTATCAATTTCTTCTAGAGAGCCTTGTTTGCTTTGGAAACTATGAGCTGTGGGTGGTTGGCACGCCCAATACAGGGCTAATCAACATGAATATGCAGCCTTTGCTGTTTAATTACTCAGCTGACGCCAAGGGCGGTGGTGTTGCAGCAAACATCGTCCTTTCATTAAATAAAAATAAGCCGACGGTAATTCCTGCAATGATTCTTCCGTGGATTCAAAAAGCGGTCGAAAGGATGAACGTGGTTTTGAAGCAGCTCGTGCCGGGCCTAACAATCGACGTCAAGGATCTTGGTAGACAGCTAATGCCAGATGGCGGACAGGGTGCTACCGTCCAGCTTGTTTCAAATAAAAACAGCACAGAGATACCGTTGGGCTATGAGTCCGACGGCATCAAGAAGCTGATTTCGGTTTTAAATCTTCTGATTGGAATCTACAACAATGATGCGTTGACTGTAGCTGTGGATGAGCTGGATTCCGGAATTTTCGAATATCTGCTCGGTGAGATTTTGCGCATTCTTTCCGAAAAAGGAAAAGGACAGCTGATCTTTACGTCTCACAATCTGCGTCCTCTGGAAACGATTGACAAAGGGTTCGTTGCCTTCACGACGACAAATCCGAAAAACCGTTATATACGCATGAGCAACGTAAAGACCACCCATAATCTTCGCGATTTTTACTACCGTGATATTGTCCTTGGCGGACAGCGCGAATCGGTTTACGAACCTACAAACAACAGCGAAATTGCGCTGGCATTCAGAAAGGCCGGTACGCAGAATGCAGAGTAGGAAAATCGTATTTGTAATTGTCAAGGGGCCGTCGGACGAAGACGCACTCGGCGTAATGTTCAACCGTATCTACGCCAAAGAGACGGTGTATGTTGAGGTGATGCACTGTGATATCACGACCGAGAAGAAAGTAACGCCTTCCAACATTGTTGCGAAAGTTGGTAATGTTGTAAAGCGTTATGCCGGAAGACAATTTCACCCCAGCGACTTCGCAAGAATTATCCACATTACAGATACAGACGGAGCTTTTATTCCGGCTGACGCCGTTATAGAAGACCCCGAAAAGCAAAAGCCATTTTATACGGAAACCGCAATTTACACACGTAATAATTCTGGGATTGAGGTAAGGAATCAACGAAAAAGTGAAAACCTAAGACGCTTGTCTTCAACATCATCAATTTGGAATATACCATATCAAATCTACTATATGTCCTGCAATCTGGATCATGTGCTTTACGGAAAGCAAAATAGTTCAGATGCTGACAAACAGCGTGATTCCATGTGGTTTGCCGAGCGATACGAGGATGATATTCCGTCATTTTTAACGTTCATTTCCGATTCTGAATTTTCCGTAAAAGGCGAATATCGCCAATCGTGGCAGTACATTCAAGAAGGTCTTCATTCATTGGAGCGACATACGAATCTCGGAGTGTGCTTTAGCGACAAAACAGAATAAGCAAAACGATAGAATGCCGTCGCTGCATAAGCGACGGTTTATTGTATAAAGAAAACCACTCGCTAAGCGAATGATTTAAAAGATCCTACAGGCGATAACTAAAACAAAAACGCTCTTTGTTATAATGGGAGTGCGGCTGTCAACTGCACAAACTGTATAGATATGATAGGAAAGAATGATGGCGGGATCACAGAGTATATACGGCATCAGCTGGATAAAGATAAAACGGAAGAACTATGGCGATTCCAGGATTTTTCTCGTTTAAAACTGTCAATAAAATCACCTGTAATTGACATTCCGCTTTACATACGCAGGAACAGAGGGTATTGCTCGTATATGAATAACCATCTGTTTGACTGTTGGTTATTTATTGTTTAATTAAAAATACTGTTTTAAGTTGCACTATACGCTTCAATTGCGATGACGTAAATTGTAGCGTAAATTCACATTATAAATCCCCAAAAAAACAAGTAATCAAAGACTTTTCAGCCGCCGATCAATACATACCGCCCATCTCCGTTCATCAACACCTGAAAACGCGTCAATGATCGCGCTTCCCAGCGTTTGAACGTATTCACGCGCGATCGCATAGCTTTTTTCAACGTCAATCGCCTCCGGGATCCGGCTGCAAAAATCCGCATAAACGGCCGGATCGGCAGAACCTTCATCCGCAAACAAAAACGGATTCGCCCTGCTCAAAAAATCCCCCAACTCCTGATTTTCACTTTCCTCCCACTGCGCGTCAAGCGCATAAAAAATCATACAGTACAGTTCAAATTTGTTCATTTTTCCTCCTGTGATATTTCCGTTATTTACTCATTATAATACATGACATCATCATTGCAATTTATGCCAGTCGTCACCTTTGCCTCCATACTTTACAAACGTTCCCCCCTTCCCATTCGGACGGTTTTGCCGTACAATAAAGAAAACACCGCACGGAAAACTTCACAACGAAAAAACACCATAACGGAGAGACTT
>CAKRUL010000307.1 GCA_934403665.1 uncultured Clostridia bacterium
ATGAAAATGAGAATCAGGACATACAAAAAATAGGGGATCGGAAGACGAAAATAATGAAAGGCAGCGTGGACAATTGCTACACAGCCGATTGTCAACAGACAGGTGACAAGGGCGTATAAGTCGCCGCGTAAGGCAAGAAACGCGGCGCATACCACCGCTGTTATTACGACGGACAAATCAGAAAGCCATATTTTTTTCATTTCATTTACTCCTTTGGTCTCATAGCAGTGTGATAATCTGCTCAGAGCATCAAACGATTTCACTTTTCTGTGAAATCGTATTGTGTTCCGCTTCGTGATACCTACTATCATAGCATATGCAATTTATTTTGCAAAGCATAACTTTTTGCAATAAAGAATATAAATAAATAACAAAAAATATTTTCAAGAGGACAGCAATAAGAGGAGGTCATCCCTATGGAAGCAGAAAGAAAGATACCGGCGGAAGAAACAGCAAATAATATGGAGAACGATAGATTTTCCATTACTGAGATAAGCGCGGCGGGGGAACGCCTGATTGCGGCGCTGCAGGAAATTGTGGAAAAGGAAAACGAGCTTTTAAGACGGCTGGAAGAACTGCTGTGTCAACTGGAGCCGCCGGCAGAGCACTCGCCGGAAAGTGAGACGGCGGATCAAAAACGCAGCATCTTTATCACATCTCAGAGATCAGAACATGGCAATGTATGAAAAATAGTACACTTTTCATTTCATATTGTCCAACTTCCAAAAAAACTTCGAAAAAATATGCATTAATTCATCAAAATACGGGATTTGCGCTTGACTTCTCTGTAAATTCGCTATAAAATATTATAGAAAATGTTGCATGAAATTACGGCTCAAGACATCCGTTTATTGCGTGAAAGAATGGGGGATGGGTTTGGTTGTCCGGATGTGATGCAGCAAATATTTTATGAGGTGAAGAAAATGGAAAAAGAACAAGTGTTGACCAGAATTACCGACACCGGTGTTGTTGCAGTTGTTCGTGCAGAGACGGCCGAAAAAGCAAAAAGAATTTCAGCTGCTTGTTTAGAGGGCGGCGTGGATGCAATTGAACTGACATTCACTGTTCCCGGAGCGCACAAGGTGATTGAAGAATTGGCGGCTACTTATCAGAATGGTGAGATTATTTTGGGAGCCGGAACCGTTTTGGATCCGGAAACGGCACGGATTGCGATTCTGTCCGGTGCTCAGTACGTTGTTAGCCCATATTTTGACCCGAATACAGTAAAACTCTGTAATCGATATAGAATTGCCTGCATGCCTGGCTGTACTACTATTAAAGAAGTAGTCAATGCTATGGAATCTGGTGCAGACATTGTCAAAGTGTTCCCCGGCGAATTGTTTGGGCCTAAGATTATCAAATCAATCAAAGGGCCGATTCCCCATGCAAAAGTAATGCCTACCGGCGGTGTTGACATCACAAATGTGGATCAATGGATTAAAGCCGGAGCAGCTGCAATCGGCTGCGGCGGTGCGCTGACTGCCGGTGCAAAAACAGGAGATTACGCTGCTGTGACCGATATGGCGAAGAGATTGGTTGCGGCTGTGAAAGAAGCAAGGGGGTTATAAGCAATGAAGGTTGTTACACTTGGCGAAATTATGCTGCGTTTGAAATCTCCCGGATTGGAACGGTTTTTCCAGTCTCCCTCTTTGGAGGCAACCTTCGGGGGCGGAGAGGCAAATGTTGCCGTGTCCCTGAGCAATTACGGTATGGACGCTTCTTTTGTAACGGTTCTGCCGGACAATGATATCACCAAGGCTTGTCTGTATCAGCTCAAAGGGTTTGGGGTTGACACTTCCAATATTGTGATTGGGGATGGCAGATTCGGTATTTACTATTTGGAATCCGGTGCAAACCAGAGACCTTCCAAGGTGATTTATGATCGCGCTTATTCTGCGCTGGCGATTGCATCTCCGGATGTGATTGATTTCAAAAAGGCGTTTGACGGCGCAGGCTGGTTCCATATTACAGGAATCACCCCTGCCATCAGCGAGTCCTGTGCAGAACTTTCCCTGAAAGCAGTGAAAGCGGCAAAGGAAATGGGATTGACTGTGTCCTGCGACCTGAATTACCGCAAAAATCTTTGGAAATACGGCAAGGAAGCCAAAGAGGTTATGTGCGAGCTGGTCAAATATGTTGATGTTGTGATTGCAAACGAAGAAGATTGTCAGAAGTCTTTGGGCATTGAAAACAATGCAGAAGTCGAAAGCGGCGTTTTGGATACCAAGAAATATGAAGAATTGGCGAAAGCCGTGATGGCAAAATATCCGAATGTATCGAAGATTGCAATCACACTGCGTGAAAGCAAATCTGCAAGTCATAACGACTGGTCCGCTTGCATTTATGACGGCAAAGAATTTTATGTTTCGAAAAAATATGAAATCAAAAACATCGTGGATCGTGTCGGCGGCGGCGATAGTTTTGGCGGCGGTTTGATTTATGGTCTGAACCATTATGACAACAATGCAGACGCACTGGAATTTGCAGTGGCGGCAAGTTGTCTGAAACATTC
>CAKRUL010000308.1 GCA_934403665.1 uncultured Clostridia bacterium
CTGCCAGAGTGGTGAGCATCGCCTGATCCTCTCTTCCGGAACGCACCAGCAATTGATTCAGCACTGCAACAATAATACCGATGGCAGCAATTTTAAAAATCAAATCCACATCCACTTTGTTTTTCCTCCTTTGTAAGCATTAGAGAAACAGTAATCCCAAAACAATGGAGCCGGCAACGTATAAAGTGCCTTGCGGCTTTGCATTCTTCGCCTGCTCCTTTTGCGCCGCTTTCAGCCGCAGATGCAATTGATCTGCCGCGCTGTCCAGATTCTCGATCTGGTTGATCAGATCCGTCTGCCCCAGCAAAACGGAAACGTCGGATAAAATCTGTAAATCCTTTGATTGTAAGCATAACTGCCCGGAATACTTCAAAAGGGTTTCCTTCCAAAGGGCTTTCAATGGCGCCCCCGACTCCAAGCCGTCTGCCAAATCAGCAAAAAAACGGTTCACAACCGGGTCATCCCCCTTAGCTGCCTTGCAAAAGATTTCATGAATCGGCGTTTTTAAATATGCCATTTCCGCCTTAATCAGTTTGAAAGACTCCAAAAACGCTTCCAATTCCGAAATCCGTTTTCGGTATCCCCGGTTCGACTTGAAAGCAAGCAAAATGCCGGAGAGAACCACCAAAAAAAATCCAGCCGCCTTTATCATCCCAACGCACCGCCATTCATAATTTTTAAAATCCGATCCGGTTTCGAGGCACTCAGCAAAATCATTTTCTGAAAAACATGGTTTTGAAACAAGGGCTTCAAATCTTCGCGTTTCTGCACCTCTGTTTCGTTTTCGCCGTGAACGGTTGTGATAATCCGAACGCCGGAATTGATGGCGGTGAACACAGCGTCCACCTCCCGGCTGCTTCCAAGCTCATCGGTAATCAGCACGGTCGGAGACAGAGAGCGAATGGCAAGAATCATCCCCTCGCTCTTTGGGATCCCCGTAAGCACATCGGTGCGTATGCCGATATCATTTTGCGGAATTCCGTTATAGCTTGCCGCAATCTCTCCTCGCTCATCGATCAGCGATACCTTTCCCCGCGGAATCCGGTTGGAAATATTGCGGGTAAGGTCTCTTAACAATGTTGTTTTTCCTGCTTGCGGTGGCGAAATGATTAACGTATTTTGAACCGTTCCGTTTTCCAGAATCTGCGGAAGAATGCCGTCACTGATCCCCTTTCTCTCATTGGCAATCCGAATGTTCAAAAAGGAGACCTCCTTGATATTTCCGAGAACGCCGTTCTGTACAACCCCTCTTCCGCAAATCCCGATCCGATGCCCTCCCTCTACCGTGATAAATCCGTTTTTGATGTCCTCCAGATAAGCGTAAAAGGAGCTTTTTGTGATGCGCTCCAGAATTTCCTTCAGCTCCTCCGCATCGGGCACATAAAAAGTATTGGTGCCGGCATCCTTCAAAAACAGCTCGTGCGTGTTGGTAAGAAGTATGACCGGCTGGCAAATCCGAATCCGTATTTCTTCCAGCGTATTCAAAATATCATTGCTCACTCTGCCGATGCTTTTTCGCATTTTTTCGGGCAAAAAGCCAAGGAGACTTTCTAATCTTTTGTTCATGATTTTCACCTCTGTAAATACTATTAGGTGTTGTCCAAAAATAGAACTGCAAATCAGGAAAAACAAAAAAGACAATGTGCAAAGCTCTGAAAGAACTCTGTCACATTGCCTTCTGCTTTCCCTTTCGGGCGATTCTATTTTTCCTTTTTAAACTCCGCCAGCGGATTGTTTTCAATCGCTTTGCGAATCTCATCACTGTCGACATGGGTGTATATCTCAGTGGTGTTCAGATTCTCATGCCCTAAAATTTCTTGCAGAGCACGGATATCAACCTTGCCGTATTTATACATCAGCGTTGCGGAGGTGTGGCGCAGCTTATGCGTAGAATACTTTGCGGCATCCAGCCCCGCCTCGCGGATATGCTTTTTCACAAGATACTGCACCGTCTTATCCGAAATTCTTCTTTTCTGCGAACTGATAAACAGAGCATCTTCATCGGCAAGTCCTGTTTTCGGCCGTACTTTCAGATATTCCGCAATGGCTTCGATGCAAGCTTCATTCAGGTAAACCGTTCGCTCTTTCTTCCCTTTTCCCAAAACCGTAAGCCGGTCACCTTGAATATGACTCAGATTGATGCCGACCAATTCATTAAGCCGCATACCGCAGTTTAAAAACAAAGTGATGATGGCATAATCCCGTTCCCGATTCCGTCCGTCAATGCTGTTTAAAAGCTGCTTGCTTTCGTTGAGCTCCAGATATCTCGGGAGGCTTTTCACAATTTTCGGAGAATCCAACTCCTTTGCAGGATTGTGATCAATCAGCTTTGCTTTTACATTCAGATACTTGAAAAAAGATTTCAGACTGGATACTTTTCGCGCCATCGCCCGCGCCTTGTTTTTTTTCGCATTGCTGACAAACATCATATAATCGTAAAGATCATTCAAATCAATTGTTTTGATGAACTCCACATCGATATCCATGATATCAATG
>CAKRUL010000309.1 GCA_934403665.1 uncultured Clostridia bacterium
CTATGAGTGGTGGTATTTGATTGTCGCTCTGCATAAAATCGGTGCAGTTTGTATTCCAGCAACCAATCAGCTGATGGCGAAAGATTTTGTGTATCGATTCAATTCCGCCGGAGTGAAAGCAATTGTCTGCACCGCAGAAGGGCAGGTTGCTGATGCGGTGGAGGAAGCGCAGGAAAAATCTCCTACGCTGGAATATAAGATTCTTTCCCGCGGGAAAAGAGAAGGCTGGATTCCGTTTTTTGAGGAGATGGAAAAATTTCCGAAAACATTTGCTCGTCCGTCCGGCGAGGAGGAGGTCAAAAACGAGGACCCGATTCTCATGTATTTCACCTCCGGCACAACCGGCTTTCCGAAAATGGTGCAGCACAATGCGCTGTATCCGCTGGGACACATCTTTACCGCACGTCACTGGCATAATGTACAGCAGGATGGGCTGCATCTTACCGTGGCAGAAACCGGATGGGGGAAAGCGGTATGGGGCAAGCTTTACGGACAGTGGCTCTGCGAAGCGGCTGTTATGGTCTATGATTTCGACCGGTTTGATGCCAATGATTTGCTGAAAGCGGTTTCCGAATATAAAGTTACGACCTTCTGTGCGCCGCCTACCATTTATCGTTTTATGATTCAGGAGGATCTTTCCCGCTATGATCTTTCCAGCCTTCGTTATGCAACGATTGCAGGGGAAGCGCTGAATCCGGAAGTATATGAAAGGTTTTATGCCGCAACCGGCATTAAATTGATGGAGGCATTTGGACAGACCGAAACGACCGTGGTGGTTGTCACCTCCAAATATATGGAGCCAAAACCGGGCTCTATGGGTAAGCCGTCTCCGCAGTTTGACGTGTGCATTGCAAATGAAAACGGGGAGGAAATCAACACCGGAGAAATCGGCGAAATCTGTATCCGCACAGGAGAAAAGCCTCCCGTCGGTTTGTTTATGGGATATTATCTGAACGATGAATTGACCAAGAAAGCTTGGCACGACGGCTTATACCACACAGGGGATCTTGCCTGGAAGGATGAGGACGGCTATCTGTGGTATGTGGGGCGTGATGATGACATTATCAAAAGTTCCGGTTACCGCATCGGGCCCTTTGAGGTCGAGAGTGTTCTGATGGAGCATCCTTCCGTTGTGGAATGTGCCATCACTGCCGCGCCGGATCCGGTAAGAGGTCAGGTGGTGAAGGCAACGATTGTTCTGGCGAAAGGGTATGCACCCTCCGAAGAACTGAAAAAAGAGCTGCAGAATTATGTGAAGCATGCGACCGCACCGTATAAGTATCCCCGTATCGTGGAATTTGTGGAGGAACTTCCCAAAACCATCAGCGGAAAGATCCGGCGGGTCGAGATTCGCGGACAATCCAAATAGAACGATCCATATCAGAAAAGGAGTCTTTTTCTGCCGCAGTCTGCGGCAGGCAAAAAGACTCCTTTTTGATTGAAATAGTTTGGTTCTTGGTGCAGATCCAAGAAAGCGATCACTTTTTCCCGAAAAAATGAATAAAGGACTGCGCTGGGGAGGACAGTTACTTTTGTTTTTTCCAGATTGCACCGATTTTTGTGCACAGCTTCGGCTCTTCAATCACTTTGCAAATCGTATGCTCGCCGCGGATGATTCGGGAGGCTGACAGGGGAAGAATGCCGATGCCAAGCCCTTTGTTTGCCCACATCAGAGTTGTTCTGGCATCGTCATTTCTGCAGAACACCTCCGGTTCAAACCCTTTCTCCTGACAGCAGGAATGAATCAGATTATCGAAACGGCGGTATAATATCATTGGCTTTCCCTTCAGATCTTCCAATCGGATTTTTTCCTTTTCAAACGAAAAGAATCGGCTGTGATATACGGCCGCCATCGGTTCCGGTTCCAGGTAAACCGAATCGAAGCCTTCGGTCTGGAAAGGGGTTCGCACGATTCCGACCTCTATGATTCCTGCCTGGAGAAGCTGCAGAAGCTCATAGGTGTTTCCCTCGTGAATTTCAAATCGCACATTGGAAAAGTTCCGGTGAAAAGTTGTCATGCGTTCATTGAGCAGGGCGGTTCCCGAAGATGAAATCGTGCCGAGAGACAACGTGCTGTTTTCCTTACGCTGGGTATCCCGCACCTCTTTTTTTGCGGTATCCGCCAGCTCCAGAATATGATTGGCGCGTTTATACAAAAGAGCCCCTGCGTCGGTCAGACTGATTTTCCGCGCACCCCGTTCCAATAATTTCACTTGCAATTCTTCTTCCAGCTGTTTCAGCTGATGACTCAGAGGCGGCTGTGCAATGTGCAGTTTTTTTGCGGCGGCGGTGATATTTCCTTCCTCAACAATGGTGACGAAATAGGATAGCTGCTTCAGATCCATTCAAATCCTCCTATACTTTTTACATATAGAATATATATAAATGAAATATTTTTCATATGGTTTATTTTATGATACAATAAAGAAAAAAGTTTTTCAAGAGAAAAATTGACGGACTTGTCCAATCTAAAAAGGGGAAAGAACAATGTTTGAG
>CAKRUL010000310.1 GCA_934403665.1 uncultured Clostridia bacterium
GTTTTAACGGCGCCATACCGGAATTGATAAGCAACAGACTCTTGTCATTGTGCGGCACCAGTGAAAAGCTTTTCATGCGCAAATGACCCTTGGATTCAAAGAATTTTAAGTAAGCTTCCCGAATCTCATTCAAACCTAGTTTTTCCATTATAACTGTTCCACCTTTTTCTATAATTATCAAATTCTTTTACTGATTGACCCCATACTTTTCTTTCAGCGCGTTCCGCCGCTGCGTGACAATCAGCGTAATTCCGCAAACTGCGATAACAAACATCACATCAAACAGCATAGCATATACCCCCATATGCCTGACCAATTCGGATTCCCCAAAAGTGATGACCGGAATCGGAAACAGCACCAAAGAAAAGATGCCAAGAATCACGGAAGCATCACAAAAAGCTTTCGCTCCCGGATGATCCGTCTCCTTTCTCAGATAGAGTGCACCCAGCACAAACAGCAATGCAAAAAGAAAAACAAATCCGCTTTTTGCCGGGAATACTGTTCGTTTCACAGTAGAATACAGTGCAAACCCTCCTGCCAAATCCTTGGGCTCCTTTCCGCTTTCCGCCGTATAGTTTCCCAGATAACGCGGGCGATTTTCAAACGCATTGTTTGCAGAAACCTTCCACTTCTCCAGAAAGACACCGGGATTTTTCAAATAGTACGCCGCAATATCTCCGTAACCGATTTTATCAAAAAATTCTGTCTTCAAATCCTCGCTGTCAATCTCCACCTGAAAGGCTGCTGTCCCGGCATAGGGTGCCAGCTGATTGCTCAGCCCCAGCTTTGTAAGAGCCGTCGGAACATCCTCCTGATCCTTAAGAATCCCGTAAAACACCGAATTATACAAATCCTGTTTCCGGTTGGCAGGCATTGTATCGCGGAATGCAAAGAAGGGCGTCACCGCAAGCAAGACAGTCAATACCGCATTTAATATGCGAAAGGGGTATCCCTTACGCAACGGCAAAAGGCGTAATCCTATCAAAGCAAAAAAGCTGCCGATAAAGGCCATATTCGGCTTCATTCCGCACAGCAGGAATGCACACAGGTAATAGAATATCAAGATTGGTGTTTTCGGTTGTTCGGAAAATGCAAGCTTTGTGTACAGTGCGCAAGTGAGCACCAAAAACACCAGAAAACCTGCTTCTGTATACAGCGTGTTAAAATACACCAGATAGGCTACATCAAAAAAGATAAAATAGAGCAACGCGGCCAGCATGACATTCTGCCAGATCTGTTTCATGCGAACAGAGCGCAAAACAATCCAAACCGCCGCCAGCATCAACAGCAGATAGAAACCGCCGAGCAAACGTGCATCGAAATTCTTGTGAAATGCTTTGCTCAAAGCAATCAAAGGGGAAAGATAGAATTTGGAAGCACCGCTGTACTCCCCTTTCGTTCCCTCTGCCTGTATTTTATAATGCAATTCTGCATAGTTTCCGTTTTCAAAAGTAGACTCCGCTTTTTCCAGCCCCAATCCTTTTTCGATATGCGTAAGAGCGCCGCTGTCCTGCATGCTGATGCTCATTGGAAAAAACAGATAAATAAATGCTGTAATAAAGCAAAGCGCCAAAGTGATGACGCCTATTTTTTTCTTGCTGTCCTGCATTGGACTCCCTCCTGTTTTCAAGCACTGAAAATCAACGAAAAATCATCCGCTGTCCGTATTCTTTCTTTCTGCCGCACATCATAAGATTTCTTTCCTATGAAGCAATCACTTTCTATGCTCAATACCATATATCATATAACAAAACTGCTTTTTTTTCAATACAAATTTTCCAAAAAAGGAGCCGCGGCACATTTTGCCGCAGCTCCTTTTGGGGCACGCCTGTTTCTTTCTGCTGTTTTATGGCTGCTCCGAAATGGTTTCCAGCTTTGTCACGGAAACCTCATAAGCCGTTCGTTCCACAATCTGTGTTTCCGACAGCTTTTTCTGATATTCTCTGGACTGCACCCTGCCGTATATCTGAACATTGGAGCCAACCTTCAGCTTGGAAGCAAATTTTGCATTTCTTCCCCATGCAATGCATGGGATGTAATCAGATTTATTGTGCGGCCGATTGACGGCAAGCAGAATATCCGTGATCTCTCTCTCGAATGGAGTCACCCGGTAAATCGGCTCTTTGCAGATATAGCCGTTTAATATAATCTGATTGGGATTGTCGATTTCCTCCCCCTCCTGAAACATTTTAATGTCTTTGACAAACACGGTCAAAATCAGTTTGCTGCCCTCTCCCGAAAAATTATTGTAAGAGCGAAACTGACCTGTGATATGTACCTTCTCTCCGGTTGTGAGACAGATATCATCCGTTAAAAGCTTTTCGGAAATCGTCACATTGATAAAATCACAGGATTTGGACAGTCGCTCCACCATCAATGCAAACTTATAAAACCTCTCCTCATAGATTTCATGACTGAATTCGGGCATACTGTGAACCGTTCCCACCAATTCACAATAGTTGTTTTCATTTTCACAACTGTACATAAT
>CAKRUL010000311.1 GCA_934403665.1 uncultured Clostridia bacterium
GGTTAGGCAACCGTAATATACTGTTACGGACAAAGTTTGGCTCCGCCTTTTTGGCTAATTGTTAGGACACGTCTGAGCGAAACACTGTTTTTGAATGCAGCCTTGATTTCTTCCGCCTTGTCATCACTCAGATTTTGGCGTTCCCGCATTTCTTCATTTAAGAAACTTTTAATTGGCGGTTTATAATGAAGATATGTCATGTTTCGAAATGCAGCGAAACGCAAGACCAGTTCCACATCCAGCATACGTCTCTCCTGGCCTTCAATTCCAAGAATGAACTTGAAATCCGGATCGGCGGCTAATTCTTTCAGCAATTCATTGTATTTGCCACGATAAATACAGTTACGCAATTCCTGATCGTTCAGCGCAACAGCTCCTGTATTCAGACGCTCAAAGACATTAAACTTCAGTTCCGGATCAGACCCTTTCAGGAATGTTATGGTACGAATGGGACAATCTTCAATGCGAGCTTGATATTCATCGTTCAAATCGGCATAGGCTTTTCCTTTCAGCTCATGAAAAACCTGCATCTTTCCTAATTTGAATTCTTTCCCATCAGGGAATTTTCCTGAAATGAAAGAAAAGAAAGAAGTCAAACGCTGTTGACCGTCTATTACGGATTTTTTTCCTTTTTCTTCCTCCGCTAAATATACGACAGGCAATGGGATCCCCAACAAAGCAGATTCAATAAGACTGGTAGCTTTTTGACGATCCCAGACAAAATGCCTCTGAAAATCGGGTTGTATCAAAAGACGTCCACGTTGGCAGTCGTGATATAAGGAACCGACCTTATCGTCTGTTGCTTGCGATATAACCTCGCGTTTTTCCGCAGGCAAGACCAATTCCTGCGATTCATCAGACTCATTCTCATCTTCGTCAAAAAATATCTGGTTATTATCCAAGGAATTTTCAATCATTTTCCCCTCCGTGTACTGTCTCAACCATTTAACTTCTGATTGACTAGATCATCGAAGCGTTCGTATGATGCAATCGGCGCATGGAATGTAACCGCGTCCCTGCCAAGCGCTGCAAAATGAGCTTCTCCACATTTGATCTTTGCCTGCTGCGGAGGCGAAAGCTGACCAAACAGATCCGTACCCTTGGTTTCGACGACAAAATACAGACGCTCACAACCGTCCTTTTCCACAAGGATCGCCCAGTCCGGATTATAGGAACCAAGCGGAGTCGGTATTTTGAACCAGTCCGGCAGCTTGGCAAAAACTTTAACATCGTCGTTGGCATCCAGACGCTCCGCAAATTCCCGTTCAATGTCCGAGTCATAGACGGTATATTCGTAAATTCCATGATTCGGCGTTTCCACCATATTGGAATGCAGATACCCACTCAGTTCTTCGCTTTCAAACAACTCCTGCGCCCAGATTTCGTCTGCTCCAAGTTTATGATATTTGATGCCGTCCACAACAAATTTACTCATGACATTTTTTATGATGGCAATCGCGCCATCAATAAACATTTGCGGATTCTTCTTAAAATCTTCAATTCGCCCGGAGTCTATCAGAATCTGAGCCAGTGTACGTCGGGTTAAATTAGTTTCATTCTGCAGATAACTGATCACGTCCGGATACTCGAAGTCATCAAATGTAAAAGGAAGTGTCTGCCCATTTTCATTTGTAATGGTTACTCCCCCTTGCGTCACATTCACTTTCCCTTTCCCATAAACATACTTGGGGTATGTCACGACCAGCTTTTGTTCATCGGCCAGAGCCTCCGTACACTCTCTGGCCAGTGCAGCAGGATCAAAATTTACCCGGAATGTTGTTTTATATTTGATCCGAGCCCATAAATCTTTAAATTCCGGAGACAGAAAACGTTCTTTGTTCAACTTGATCGTTTTTGCATCTTCGTGATTTTTGATATTCAAGGAGCCTGCTATTTTCTTCAATACAGCAGTGATCAGATTGGCGTGCTCCGCGACTTCTTCGGGATAGGTCAACGTTCCCTCGCGAAGACTTTCTTTCAATGAGCTTTGTACAATTCCGGACGCGGAAATCAGATGCCGCGCCATCAGATCCTGATAGATCAGCATAGATTTTTCCAATCCCAGATATTCCGGCTGGCCGGCGGCATTGACAACAGAGATATTGGCGAAGGTATGTTTCTCTACCAGACCGAATTTAATATCTTCTTCTTCCTCAATCTCGTGCTGCAGATTTACGGAAAAATCCTGGAACGATTCATTTGCCATCACTGTCAGCGTATTGACATCAAAACCGGGCACCCGTTCCCCTTCCTGATTGACGCAGATGCGCAATCCGCGGCCAATCATCTGCCGACGACGCATATCGCTGGAAATCTCATTCAAAGTACAAATCTGAAATACATTGGGATTGTCCCAGCCCTCTTTCAGCGCCGAGTGAGAGAAGATGAATTTCACCGGACAATCCAGGGAGAGCAGACGGCGCTTGTCTTTCATAATCAACTGATAGCCCCGTTCCGCATTCTCCTTTCCCGTTTGTGTCGATTCT
>CAKRUL010000312.1 GCA_934403665.1 uncultured Clostridia bacterium
CTTAATCTCTTTCTCCCATTCCACCACGTCAACACCGATTTTCTTTAGCTCGCTCTGCATTTTGTAAACATAGCTGTCTCCATATCGGCCTTGCATTTCAATAGCCTCGTGCAGATAAGTGTCAAAGTACCGGCGCAACCTTATTTTTCCAAATCCAAACTTAACGTGCAGAATCCAAAGAATTAATGTGTCTATTTCGACAAACCGTTCTTCAAAATACTTGTCACCTTCTTTTTTTACTTCAAGCTTTATCCTTCTCGGGTCATTTGGTAAACTGGCTTTCATATCACACCTCTTGAATCTAAAAAGGTTATTTGTGCATTGAAAGGTGATAACATTCTTTCTTTCGCACTTTTACAAAAGTCCTTCGATATTTCAAAACCGTAAGCATTTCTTTGAGTTTCCATGCAAGCTCGTAAAGTTGATCCGCTTCCAGCGCATGGATCAATCACAACATCACCGGGATCTGTAAAAGTTTCTATAAGCTTTTTCAAAACATTAACCGGTTTTTGAGTAGGATGAATCTTTGGTATATCTTTCCCGTCCCGTTTCCATTCCTGCCAATCAAAAACCATATGGCCATTGTTCCGAAACTTTGGGAGCTTGTCCCGATAAAAAATAATTGCGTGTTCCGTTGCTCCTACAATACGCATGTTAGCTTTTAAAACCTGCGCCGAATAATTTTTTATGAACACCATCGGTATGTAGTTTTTAAAGCCGTATTTTGCTGCCGTCTCAATTAATTTTGCTTGCTGTTGAAAAGAACAAAAAATAATCATACAGGGTGCAGTGCTTGATTGTCCTCTACCGCCGCTTTTCTTTGGTTCTTTTTTCAAAAGCCGATTGCAAAAGTGGAAATATTCGACGATATTAAAATTAAAGTCTGTATTAAACGCTGCCTTTTTTGCAAGTTTACTTTCGCCGTTAAATCTATTCCCACCGTTGTACCACATCGGATTAGAACCATAAAAGTTAGTTCCTATATTGTAAGGAATATCCGCAATTACAAGTTGTGCTTTTGGAATTCCATACCGTTTAAAGTTTTGAAAATTATCATTATACAACTCACATTTAGTCATGTCATACCTCCGTTATTTCAAAGCCTTGTGTAAACAAAAACATTTTACGTTTAAGCTCATACACGTCTGTTTTATATCCTTTGGCGTCCTCCACAACAAGTATTTCCTGTCCAGATTTATCCGTCATTTTGTAAACAAAATCCGCTATATACTTGATTGCTCGAATTTGCTTTCCCCGATACCGAAAGGCAGGCTGCAATTCAAAAGGCACTTGCAGTTTTAATTCTCTTATTTGTCCTGTATGTTCAAGAATTTTAAGGGCTTGATACCGTTTGGCCTCCTTTCGGCTATCAAAGGCTATACCGTCTATAACTGCTTTTTGAGCCCTATATTTACTTACCATCCAAATATCCTCCATCTGCAATTAATGATTCAAACTCGTCCAGATCATAGGCTGCATGGTTCTCATTTTCTTTTGGATTATTAAAATTCTTTTCTCGATTGCTCCATCCTTTTGCGGCAGCTTGCCAGGATATAATAGGAGTCCCTTTTACCATCCATCCACGGCAGTCATAGTAATTAAAAAATGCTTCAGGATCACCTTTTAAAGCATGGCTTTCAAAAAAGGATATGACCTCGGAAAGAGCGGGCGCGCACAGCTCGTCAGAGCTGTTTTTCTCTACTCTCTCTTTACTTTCCTTTACTTTACTCTCCTCTACTTTACTTTGTTTGGAAATGTATGCATTTTTTAAAGAAATGTCAACATTTTCGCCCGAAATGTATACATTCTTTGAAATTTGAGTATTGCAAAGCAAGAGGTATGCTTTTTTGATCTCAACTTTTTTACGGCGACTGACCGCCTCCAAATACCTTCTCTGTATCCCTTCGCTTGTCAGGATGTTATATTTTTCATAAAGTTGACTATCAAAAATACCTCTCTTAATAGCGGCTCTCACTATTTCCGAAACGACATTACCACCCAGTCCTATCCTTTGACCAAACAATAATGCAACCTCGTCTGTAAATTCGCAGTAGTAACCTTGCCCTCCATAAATTCGCTGGAAGAGCTTAACGACTACCGAAAACCCTGTCAGTCCAAACTCAGCCTCTATTAACTCAAATTTCTCATCAAGTGACACATCGAGCGGAAAATAATCAAGCCCGCTCTTCAAAGCCCCGCCCCCTTTTTATTGAAGTTGTGTATATTAAACCTCATGGAAGAGATCAAAAAGGAAGATCATCATCGCTGAAATCGATCTGCTCCAAATCCGTAGAGGGAAAACTATCCAATGTGACATCCTCTGACCCTGCCGATGAGCTTCTTGGACTTTCTGCAGGAATATTATCTGCCACAGCGGTATGGCTCTCATCCTGTCGTTTGGATTCTCCAAAACTCACATTTCTGGCCACAACTTCTACCGCTTTGCGCTTATTCCCATTCTTATCCTCATAGGTACGGG
>CAKRUL010000313.1 GCA_934403665.1 uncultured Clostridia bacterium
TGACAATACAGACTGTGATGTGGTAGACATCTGCCTTCCGAACTTTCTGCATTATGAGGTTGCAATGTATGCGTTCTCCAAAGGAAAGAATGTTATCACAGAGAAACCGATTGCAACGAAGCTGGAGCACGGCATTGAGATGGTGGAGGCGGCAAAAAAGGCGGGTAAAAAATTATACTATGCCGAAGACTGGTTGTTTGCTCCTGCCCTGAATAAAGCGATGGAACTGGTAGAAGAGGGCGCAATCGGCAAACAGATGTACATCCGTGCAAGAGAATGTCACTGCGGTTCTCATTCGCCTTTTGCTCAGTCGATTGAATTTTGCGGCGGTGGCAGCATGATTCATCTGGGCTGTCATCCGATTGGATTTATGCTGTCCATGAAGAACAATGAATGGACGGAATTGGTTGCCATGACCTCCGGCGGCAAGGAAAACAACATGTGGCATACCGGCATGGAAGGAGAAGACTGGGCAGCTGTCATGATGAAATTTGCAGACGGCACCAGCGCTCTTTTGGAAGCAAATTATTTGGCTACCGGCGGCATGGAAGACAGCATTGAAATCTACGGAACGGAAGGAAAGATGGCAATTGATTTGACCTTCTCCTCCCCAATTCATTTATACTCTATCCCCGGCGTGAGCTATACAGTAGAAAAAGCGGAGATCACAACGGGTTGGTCCAGACCTGCTGTAGATGAGAAATACAATTTGGGATATGTCGCTGAGATCAGACACTTTATGGAAAGTGTCCGCGACAATAAGGATGCGAAAGTAGGTCTGCGCGGTGTAGATGGCTTGGAAATCCTGAAAGTTGTTAACTTGGTTTACAAATCTGCAAAAGAAGGGGTAAAAATTACAAACCCCGCTTTCAATAAGTAATTAAGACCCGTGTGAAAAACATATGAAAGAGGAGAAGAATCATGAAAAGAAATTTTGATTTGCCGGTTGAGGTTGCCGGCGTGAAGTTCAGAAATCCGTTCTTCGTTGCTTCCGGCCCTACCACAAAGTCGGTAAAACAACTTAGAAGAATTGATGAATGCGGCTGGGGCGGCGCATCCATTAAATTGACCATTGACCCGACCCCATACATTAACAGAAGACCGCGGTATGCAATGTTCAGCGACAGAAATGCATTGTGCTTCACAGTGGAAAAAAGACTGAACTTTGAACAGGGACTTCGTTTGATGGAAGACGCGAAGAAAGAGCTTTCCAAAGAGTTAAAACTGTTTGCAAACATCACTTATGCGGGGGATGGAGATATCGTTGCCGGCTGGGTAAATATGGCGAAAAAATTTGAGGAAGTCGGCGCGGATATCATCGAGCTGAATATGTGCTGTCCGAATATGTCCTTTAATTTGCAGTTGTCCTCCGGAAACGACAATGCTTCTGCGAAAAAGACAGGGGCTTCTCTCGGAATGAACGGAGAAGCAGTTTCCGAGATTGTAAGAGCCATCAAAAAAGAGATCAAAATTCCGTTGTTTGTAAAATTGACACCGGAAGGCGGTCAGATTGCGCATGTGGCACAGGCATGTTATGCAGCCGGTGCAGATGCAGTTGGCGGCACCTCTAACCGTATGGCGATTCCTCCGATCGACATCGAAGGAGATCCTTCCAAAGCGCCTTATCACCTGCAGGATGAGATTTCTATGTCTTGCCACTGTAGTTCCTGGGTAAAACCCCTTGCACTGAGAGACTGTTATGAAATTCGTAAAGTCAATGGTCCGGAACCGAAAATCATGCAGGCCGGCGGTGTTCGGACTTGGTCCGATGCAATCGAAATGTCTATGTGCGGTGCAGACTTAATCGGAATTTGTTCCGAGACGCTGATCAGCGGCTTTGACTTTATCGGTGATGTGATCGACGGATGTCGTGACTATCTGCACAGACACGGAAAAGAAAGTCTGGCAGATGTAAGAGATGCGATTGTGTCAAAAGTAAAAACAGCAGCAGACGTTACTCTTTACGAGGGTTACGCACACATCAAAGACAATAATCTGGCTGCTCCCTGTAAAGCGGCTTGTGCTTTCAATGTTCCGGCTCAGGCATATATCAATGCGGTTGCCAGAAAAGATTTCAAGAGGGCATATGAATTGATTACAGAAAAAGGTCCTCTGCAGTCTCTTTGCGGATGGGTTTGTAACCACGAGTGCGAAAAGAGCTGTACCCGCGGTATCGCCGGGGAAGCCATCGCCATTCGCGACATCAAAAAGTTTGTGTTGGAATACGGGGAAAAACACGGATGGACTCCTGCAATGAATAAAGCAAAGGCGAACGGGCATAAGATTGCAGTCATCGGTTCCGGTCCTGCCGGAATATCTGCCGCTTACAGCTTAGCTTTGGGTGGTTACGATGTCACTGTTTATGAAAAAGAAGCAGAATGCGGCGGCATGCTTCGCTATGGTCTGCCGACTTTCCGTTTGGACAGAAGCATATTGGATAAAGAACTTCAAACTCTGAAAGATTTGGGC
>CAKRUL010000314.1 GCA_934403665.1 uncultured Clostridia bacterium
TATGTCCATGGGCGGCATAGTGCAGCTTGTTCTGCACCATTTTGAAAAAAGCCACCGACTCCGAACTTCTCGGATCATAGTCCACGCTGGTAGCATACAGGTCAAGCACCTGCCGGTACATAACCTTTTCGGAGGAACGGATATCCCGGATACGGGCGAGAAGCTCTTTCCAGTAGTTTCCGCCGCCGAGTTTTTTCAGACGGTCATCATCCATCGTGAAGCCCTTGACCATGTACTCCTTCAACCGCTCTGTTGCCCAGCGGCGGAAGTGAGTGGCAATCATGGATTTCACACGATAGCCAAGTGAGATGATCATGTCGAGATTGTAGTACGGAATCTCTCTGGTGACCTGCCTGTTGCCCTCGGTGCGAACCTGTCGGAATTTCCGACAGGTTGAAGCCTCGTCCAATTCACCCTCCTCGTAAATATGTTGAATGTGCTCCACGATGTTGGTGCGGGAGGACTGAAAAAGCTCTGCCATCTGCTGTTGGGTCAACCACACGGTCTCATCCACAAAGCGGACGTCTATTTTTGTATCTCCGTCTTCGGTCTGATAGATAACGATATCGCCCTGGTTTTCTTCAAGAGCGAGGCCTTTTGTATCAGCCATACTCAATCCTCCTGTTCCTCGGTTTCTTCTTCGCAGTCCTCGTTGTTGTCGTCAATGGTTTCTTCCACATATTCGTATTCGGGGATTTCAATATCGCGGACATCAATTTCTCCGGTGACGGTGTCTGCGATAAGACGTACTCGGTATTCTCGTAGTACAGAAATCTCATCGGCTAAAACAGCTATCGCTTTCTTTACCTGGTTAATAATCTCATTTATCCTTGCGACAGCTTTTTTCTGCTCCTCGACTCCCGGAAAGGCAATGATTGTACTTCCCAAAGCCGTTGGATAGATATGAACAATGATATCGCCCTTGCCGTTGATGTATCTGTGCTTTAATGCGGCTTGACTATAAAGCTGATAAAGCAGATACTCAACATTTATCCCTTCATTTGGATGAAAAACAATAACATCGCCGCCTACCGCAACAATCTCATCGCCTGTGTACAAGATGGACTTTCCTATTTCGTCCTTTGTTTCTCCTGTTCCAGCCATAACAATATCGCCTTTTGAAATTTTACGTGAAGCGGAATAGGCTGCGCCATCAATGCTGTGGTTAATCACAGCAGTTTTATATTCATACTGCGTGTATATATCACCATATAGGATAGCCGGACACCCTTCCTCCTCGACAAGGTTTTCTCTTGAAAAACCGCCACCCTTAAAAAATGTGCCAAGTTGCTTAAGGCGAACCGCCTCTTCCACGGGATATGCGTATAGTTGCTTTTCAATTTCCGCTTGCATAAACTCCTTCAAGGCGGCTATTTGCTTTTGCTTTACACCAATCAGCCTATTGATACTCGAAACCTTCCAGTCCAGAAAGCGCACAATCTGATCCTGCTCCTCGCGGGGAGGGATGGGAAGGAGAATGGATTTCATTTCGCTGTATCTTGTTGTCCAAAGGTCAGATACGATACCGCGACCATTGCGATAATATTCCTCTGAAAAAGGCTGACTTCGCATGAGAAAATGAACATATCGATTATTCATTTCCTTCCTCGGTTGTAAAACTATGTTGATTAAAGACACCGAACCATCGAGTTCTGAAACACCACAGGAGCCTTTTCTGTCAGAGCGGCTGTTGATTACAAAATCTCTGGCACGAACCAGCTTGCGATTATCGCCAGCATCTGTTTTGACCGCAGTCTCAAGTTGCGGAACAACACCAATTTTTGCAACAGAAAGCGGTGCATAATCTTTATCAGACACTTTTACCTTACGCTCAGAAAACAATGCTCCTATTTTCTTGCAATCCCAATGAGTAGGTAAACGACCCAACCATGTTGCTTGAGAGGTTACATAGTCTGCATATTTCTGCATTTATTGAATCCCTCCCATTATTTCTGTCAACAAACCGTCGGCTTCTTTTTCAAGCGCAGTCAAGGAGGAAAGGATATCACTCATATCCCGTAGCTCCACGGGCTTGTAGAAATACTTTGTGAAGCTGATTTCGTAGCCGATCTGCGTTTTCTTTTCATCCACCAATGCATCCGGCGCATAGGTCAGCACTTCATTCTGCATAAAGGCATCAATGCCGCCCTCATAGGTGAAGGGAATGTTCTCCGTGTCGCGCAGGTCAACGTCCGGCTCACTGTCAATCGGCTTTGCAGTCGGATCCTTCTCTGTGATAAAGGGACGCACCTTTTTCAATACGGCGGCTTTCAGCCCGGTGGCTTTGGCAAATGCCGCCCAGTCGTCCAGCGGCGCAGTTTCGGCAGCCTTTGTAATGGCCGAAGTCACGGTTTCATATTCATCCGCCTTCTTGAACAGGTCGGCAGGAATCGTGCGGTCGGGGTATATGTGCAGACGGAGCGGGCGTTCCACCGTCACATTCCAATAGGCAAATTCATCATTATTG
>CAKRUL010000315.1 GCA_934403665.1 uncultured Clostridia bacterium
GCAGACGTGACGGGAATCACGATGCCGATTACCAAGAATAATTATCTTGTCAAATTTCCCGAGGATTTGCCCGGCGTTCTGGAGGAAGCATGGATGCTTGTAACAAACGGCAGACATGGGCCGGTTCTGGTGGATATTGCAAGAGACGTATTCGAAGCGCAAATCCCGGACGGAATTTCCAAGCCGTCTATGATTCAACCCTATCTGCCGAAGCCGGTGAGTGAAAAAGAATTGGATTTTTGTATCAAAGCACTGAAAAAGGCGAAGAGACCTCTGATTTTGGCAGGCGGCGGAGCCAATAAAACCGTGGAAGGGGCGGCGCTTTTGAACGAACTTGCCTCCATAATGCATATTCCCGGGGTCAATACCCTGATGGGAAAAGGCGCTTGGAAATCAGACGCACCCTATTATATGGGAATGGTAGGCATGCATGGCTGTCCTGCCGGGAATATTGCACTGCGTGACTGTGATCTTTTGATGACATTGGGGTTTCGCTTTAGCGACCGGGTGGTTGCAATACCGGCGGAAATGCGCGAAAAGAAAGTGATTTTACAGATTGATATCGACAATGCGGAATTTGCCAAGACCATGTCAACCGATCTTTCCATTCAAGCGGATGCGGTGGAATTTTTAAAGGAGTTTCTTGGAAAACTGAAAAAACAAAAAACGTCTCTTGATTTCTCGCAGTGGCTGAACACCTGCCGCAGAACGGAGAAAAAATATCCTCTCGTTTATTCGAAAACAGGAAAGCTGAAACCGCAGGAAGTGATTGCGCATGTTGCAGAGCATATCAAGAAGGGATGTACGGTTGTGACAGATGTGGGGCAGCACCAAATGTTTGCCGCTCAGTATTTTCCCGTTGACCGTCCGAACCGTTTCATTACTTCCGGCGGCTTGGGGACCATGGGATTTGGCGTTCCGGCAGCTATGGGTGCGGCAATCGGGACAAATGACATCATCTGTCTGTTTGTAGGGGACGGAGGGTTTCAGATGACCATGCAGGAGCTTTCGGTCATCAGCAACCGAAACCTTCCGGTGAAAATTTTTATTTTGGACAACGCTTGCCTCGGAATGGTGCGGCAGTGGCAGGAACTGTTTTATCAAAAACACTATAGTCATTCCATTTTGGATCAGAATCCCGATTTTGTCACTCTGGCAAAAGCATATCGTATGAAGGCGATCCGGATCGAACATCGGGAGGAATTGTCTCAATTGGATGCATTGCTCAACATGCCGGAGCCATTGCTTGTTCACTGCGTGGTGGACGAAAAGGAAAATGTCTATCCGATGATTCCACCCGACGGAGGGTTGTTTGATATGACCGGTCCGGACGGACAGTATCAATAGATGCATATTGATTTGAAACAGAATGGAAGGGATAACATGGGAGAACGTATTTACACCTTGGATTCCACCCTGCGGGACGGAATGCAGTCCGAAAAGATTTCTTTTTCGGTAGCGGATAAAATAAAAATTGTAAAATATCTGGACGATTTGGGCGTGGATTATATTGAAGCAGGGAATCCCGGCTCCAACGTCAAGGATAGGGAGCTGTTCCGGTTGATGGAAGGTCTTTCGTTGAAGCATGCACAGCTTGTGGCTTTCGGAAGCACCTGCAAGGTACATACCTGTCCGCAGAAGGACGAGAATCTAAGACATCTTGTTCATGCAGGAACGCAGACGGTTGCCATTTTCGGGAAGGCATCTGCACTGCATGTCTCTGATGTGTTGAATACTACGCCGAAAGAAAATTTGCGGTTGATCCGGGAAAGCATTTCCTATTTGGTGCAACAGGGCAAGCGGGTGTTTTTTGATGCGGAACATTTCTTTGACGGCTATAAGGAAAATAAGGACTATGCATTACAGGTTCTGCTCACAGCGCAGGAGGCAGGCGCAGAAACCGTGGTGCTCTGTGATACAAACGGGGGCTGTTTTCCCAATGAGATTGCGGAGATGACACGTATTGTGACCGAAACGGTGTCCGTCGGAGTAGGCATACACACTCACAATGACGCCGGGATGGCGGTGGCAAACACGGTGATGGGGGTGCTCAGCGGCGCAAATCAGATACAGGGAACATTGAACGGTATCGGGGAGCGTTGTGGAAATGCGACCCTTTCTACCTGTATCGCAAATCTGCAATTGAAATACGACTATGATATTCTTTCCAAGGAAAATATGAAAAAGCTGACTCCGATTTCCCGGGCTGTGGCGGAAATCTCCAATATCTCTTTGAGCGGAATGCCCTATGTCAGCAAGGGGGCTTTTGCGCATAAATCGGGAATGCATATCGATGCAGTCCTGAAAAACAGTAAAACCTTTGAACATATCGCACCGGAGGTCGTAGGAAGAGTCGTACAGACCGCCGATATCCTGACCCACCACGTAAAGGTTCGGGATCACGTCGCCCTGCGGCGTCTTCGCTTCAAACTGCGGCGTCACCGTCACGCCGCCCAGG
>CAKRUL010000316.1 GCA_934403665.1 uncultured Clostridia bacterium
TGCTGGGGAACTTCTCTTTCGGAGATTATTTTAAAGAGGAGGCAACCGCATGGGCTTGGGAATTCGTCACGAAAGTGATGAAAATGCCGGTGGATCGTCTGTGGGTCACGATTTATCAGGACGATGACGAAGCCTTTGATATCTGGACAAAGAAGGTGGGCGTTTCTCCGGATCGTATTGTCCGGATGGGCAAGGAGGATAATTTCTGGGAAATCGGGGTTGGTCCCTGCGGTCCTTGCTCTGAAATTTATTTTGACCGCGGCGAAAAGCACGGTTGCGGAAAACCGGATTGCAAGGTGGGATGCGACTGTGACCGATATGTGGAGTTTTGGAATCTTGTGTTTACACAGTTCCACAGAGATGAGGAAGGAAACTATCACAAGCTGGCGCATCCGAATATCGATACTGGAATGGGGCTGGAAAGAATTGCGGCGATTATGCAGGATGTTGGCAATTTGTTTGAAGTAGATACAGTCAAAGCGATTCTGGACAAGGTTTGTGAAATTTCCGGCAAAACCTATCACGCAGATGCGGATGACGATGTATCGATCCGTGTGATTACCGATCACATCAGAAGCACTACGTTTATGGTGAGCGATGGAATTCTCCCTTCCAATGAAGGCCGGGGATATGTTCTGCGCCGGTTGCTTCGGAGAGCGGCAAGACACGGAAAACTTCTGGGAATCAAAGAGAAATTTTTATATCAGCTGTGCGATGTTGTGATTGCTGAGTCCAAGGATGCTTATCCGGAACTCAAGGAAAAGCAAAAATTCATTCGGGAAGTCATCAGCGCAGAGGAAGACAAATTTGAAAAAACAATCGATCAGGGGCTGGTCATTTTGAATCAGATGATTGAAAAGATAGAAGCAAACGGCGTTTTGGACGGTGCTTCTGCCTTTAAACTGTATGACACCTATGGATTCCCTCTGGATCTCACGCAGGAAATTCTGCAGGAAGCCAATGTGCAGATTGACGAAGAAGGCTTTTATAAATATATGGAACTCCAACGTGAAAAAGCTAGAAACGCACGCAATGACAATGGTCAGCTGGGATGGGATAAGAATATCTATTCCAAACTGGACAAAGAGATGAAAACGGAATTTATCGGATATGACCATGAGGAAACCGAGGCGGAAATTCTGGCGATTGTCAGTGAAAACGAAATTGTCGGAAGTGCAGACGGTGACTGCGTGATTATCACTGATAAAACCGTGTGCTACGGTGAGAGCGGAGGTCAGGTGGGTGACCATGGAATTCTTCAGTCCGCCTCCATCGAAGGAGTAATCTATGACACGCAAAAAACGGCAGACGGGAAGATTTTGCATTTTGTTCGTGCGAATGACGGCGAATTCTGCGTGGGGGATCGGGTCACCATACGCTATGATAAAGAACTGAGAGAGGCAATCAAGGCAAACCATTCCGCAACTCATTTGCTGCAGAAGGCACTTCGGGAAGTGCTGGGCACCCATGTGGAACAGGCCGGTTCTCTGGTGACGCCGGAGCGCCTGAGATTTGACTTTTCTCATATGAGCGCCGTGACAGAAGAACAGCTTCTGGAAGTGGAGCAAAAGGTGAACAATGCCATCATGGCAGATTTGCCGGTTGAAATTTCTCAACGCCCGTATGATGAAGCGGTTCAGATGGGAGCAATGGCTCTGTTCGGGGAAAAATATGCAGATATTGTCCGTGTGGTGAAAATGGGAGATTACTCTGTGGAACTGTGCGGAGGATGCCATGTGAGCAACACAGCGAAGATAGGCTTGTTCAAAATCCTTTCCGAGAGTGGCGTTGCTGCCGGTGTGCGCCGGATCGAGGCGATTACCGGTCTGAATGTGCTTGCTTATATTTATGAGAAAGAACATACCATCAAATACATTTCTTCCATGCTGAAGGTTGGAACCGCGGAGATTGTCAACAAAATTACAGCGTTGAGCAACGAGCTGAAAGAAGCACATGAACAGATTGACCACTTTAAAGAATTGGTTGCTAAGAGCGGATTGGAAGATGTGAAACGCAACATGCGCGAAGTTGACGGCGTTAAAGTTGTCCGCGGCGCTTTTGTGGATGCGGATGTCAATACACTGCGAAAAATGGGAGACGCGCTGAAAGACGAGTTTGATTGTGTGGTAGGTGTTTTTGCCGCTTATTCGGAAGAAAAGGTAAACCTGATTGCGATTGCAAACAAAGGGGCGGTGAAAAAGGGAATCCATTGCGGCCAGATTGTAAAGGAAATCGCAAAGCTGGTGGGCGGCTCCGGCGGCGGACGCCCTGATTCCGCGCAGGCCGGCGGAAAAGATTCCGGAGGCGTTGACAATGCACTGTTGAAGGCAATGAATGTCATTCAGGAACAGTTGAACAAATAGGAGGAGTTTCAAATGGAAGATTGTATTTTCTGCAAAATCATCAAGGGAGAAATCCCATCCAACAAGGTGTATGAAGATGATTTGTGCTATGC
>CAKRUL010000317.1 GCA_934403665.1 uncultured Clostridia bacterium
GATGCTATGTCTGCCTTCACGGAAATGAGGAAAAATGTGGGGGTTATGCGTATTTGAAACCCATCAACGAAGCCTTGGCAAAATCTCAGCTTATTGTATTTTGCTGTCCGGTTTGGTGCTTTCACGCACCGGGGCAAATCAAGTCGTTTTTGGATCATTACGGCTTTCGGTGGCTGGTTCACCGCCCGAATTTTGATATGCTGCACAAACAAGCGGTGATCATCACAACGGCAGGGGGCGGCGGTCTGAAATCTGCCGCAAAGGATATTAAGGACAGCATGGATTACTGGGGTGTTGCAAGAACCCATATTGTCACACAATCCGTATGGGGATTTTTCTGGAACGATATGCCCGATCAACTGAAAAAAAGTTTGGAAAGAAAGCTGGAGAAAACGGCGGCTAAGGTTTCTAAACATGTTCAAAATTTAAAACCGTCACTCAAGGTCAAATCTCTTTGCAAAATGTTTGCAAAACTGCACTTGAAGGGAAAAATGTGGGAGATTGACAACGAGTATTGGCAAGAACATTGGAAGGGGAATCAAAGAGAACATCAAAATGGATAAATGGAATATGGCCGCATACGGACTGTGCGGACAATACGAAACACCGTCAGCAGAATATAAAATAGGCCGAATATTGTCCCAGGAAAAGGGGTTGTATGGTATGATCAGCGCATGCGGAGAACAGCCTGCGGAGGTATCCGGAAAATTTCGCTACCATGCGAAAAGCGCAGTCGATTATCCGGCTGTCGGCGATTTTGTTTTGGCGGACTGCGGGCAGAATCCTGCTGTGATCCATCGTGTTTTGCCGCGGAAAAGCGTCTTTGTGCGCAGAGCCGCCGGCAAGGAGAATACAGAGCAGGTCGTCGCCGTCAATATTGACACGGTGTTTCTTTGTATGCCGCTGAATCACGATTTTAATGTGAGACGGCTGGAACGCTATCTTTCTGCCGCTTGGGACAGCGGCGCTGTCCCGGTGATTGTCTTAACAAAGGCGGATCTGTGCTCCGATTTGACGGCGTTCCGGAATCAAATTGAGGAAGTGGCGTTTGGCACGGAGATTGTCGTGACCTCTATGCAAGAGCACGACAGCCATCGGAAGCTCTTGCCTTATATCGGATTCGGAAAAGCCGCCTCGCTTATCGGTTCTTCCGGTGTGGGCAAGTCCACGCTGATCAATCGGCTTTTGGGCGAAAACCGGCTGGAAACGAACGGACTGCGGAGAGATGACAAAGGCAGACACACAACCACAAGACGAGAACTGTTTTTCCTTGGCGAAGACGGCATGATTATCGATACGCCCGGGATGAGAGAGCTGGGTCTGTGGGGAGCAGACAGCGGCTTGGATCGGTCGTTTTCCGACATTGAGGAGCTGGCGAAGCGGTGCCGTTTTTCGGATTGCACACATACGAATGAGCCGCACTGTGCGGTGCGCGAGGCAATTTCAAGCGGAATCCTTTCCTTGGAACGCCTTATGTCCTATCAAAAACTGGAGACGGAGAATGCCTATTTCGAAAACACGGATGCGTATTTGCTGCAAAAGAAACAAAAGTTTAAGAAGATTGCAAAAATCAATAAAAACAGAACAAATGAATGATATCAAAGAGAAACAAGATAACACACTTGCGGGAAAGGCGAAAAAGATGGCAACAAACAAAGAATATTTAACATTTATACTGGAGCAATTATCTGCGCTTGACGATATCACATCCCGGCAGATGATGGGGGAATATATCCTCTATTATCACGGCAAAATCATCGCGTATCTTTGTGACAACCGACTTTTGGTGAAGCCGGTTTCGTCTGCGCTTTCCATTTTACCTGAAGCAATCTATGAACCGCCGTATGACGGAGCAAAGGAAATGCTTTTGGTGGAAGATGTTGACAACAAAGAATTATTAACCAAGCTGTTTCAGGAGGTATATGATGAATTACTTCAATAAGATGCGGCGCTTTTATATTGAGAAACGTTCGGGGGTGTGAGCGTGCGAAAAAAGTATATTGACAATATCCGATGGATTACCGTCGTCTTGGTTGTCGTTTACCATGTGTTCTATCTATTCAATGGAGTAGGTGTGGCAGGCGGCGTCGGGGCGCTTTCTGACGCCCCGTATCAAGATGCGGTTTTGTATCTGCTGTATCCTTGGTTGATGCTGCTTTTGTTTGTGGTTTCGGGCATGAGTGCGCGATTCTATTTGGAGCATCATACACACAGTGAATTTGTGAAGTCGAAAACAACAAAGCTGTTGGTTCCGTCCACAATCGGTTTGTTTGTGTTCTGGTGGATGTTGGGATATTTTAATCTGAAAATTGGCGGTGCTTTTGAAAGCATGGGAATGGTTCCAAAGCCGATATTCTATTTGATTCTGTGTTTTTCCGGAATCGGACCGCTTTGGTATATCCAGCTTCTTTGGCTGTTTTCCGTGCTTCTTATCGTCTTTCGGACCATCGAA
>CAKRUL010000318.1 GCA_934403665.1 uncultured Clostridia bacterium
AACCAATTCAAACTGCTCATGGCTGCTGGGTTCATTGAAATGATAATGGGAATCCAAAACTCGTTCCACCGAATGGGCGACAAAAGGCAGCCCGCTCTTAATATTCATAAATTCTTCCCATACTTTGGGCATCACTGCCTGTTCCATGTTGTTTCCCTCCATTCCCTATTGGAAAGCTTTTTTCGTTTTTTCGATTTTTTGTCGTTTATCGGTCGATATTTAATATTTTTTCGCCACGCTCTATGGCAATTGCTCCTGTTTTTACGACCTCCAGGATTCCATAGCGCTCCAGCATGCTGTAAAGAGCCTGCACTTTGTCCTCTGCCCCTGTGATCTCAACCGTAAGAGTGGCGGAGGAAACATCAATGACCTTGGCGCGGAAAATCTCAGCAATCTGAACAATCTCCCCCCGGGACTCTCCGTCACACTGTACTTTGAACAAGGCAAGCTGTCTTGCCACCGTTGTTTTTGGCTTCAGACGCTTCGCTTTAATCACATCCACCAGCTTTTCCAGCTGGCGGATCATCTGATCAATGGTAGCGTCATCTCCGGTTGCAACAATTGTCATTCTGGAGATATTGGGATCCTCCGTTGTGCCGACTGCCAAGCTGTCAATGTTGAAGCCGCGACGGCTGAACATTCCGGAAATTCTGGTCAATACACCGGAACGGTTATATACCAATGCAGAAACGATATGTTTCATGCCAAAAACGCCCCTTTCCTGCTTCTCTGTTTCTTCTTTATTATACTATAAGTTTCCTGCGGAATCAAGCACCCCTTGCCGGTTTTCCCAATCCTCTCTGCAGGGTAAAAGAAATGAGTCCGGCAAAACAAATGCCAAACTCATCATTTTTTATCATCCCGCCAAGGAACAAGTCCATATATTAAAACAGAGATGTCTCGTCCTCCCAGACATCTTCCAGTCTCACACCGGAATCCGATTGAAGAATCACCCCGGGATAACCTTCCTTTTCCACCGCTTTGAGAATTTTGGGGGCTTCTTCTTCCCTTGCGTATACAAAAAGGCATCCGCCGCCGCCGGAACCATTCACCTTACCGCCCAGTGCACCGTTTGCCAGAGCCACTTCCAAAATGTGGTCGATAACAGAAGTCGACGTATTCAACCCATCCCGAAGAAGAGCATGATGCTGGTTTAAAAGATCGCCAAAGACCTCCGGCTCCACATGATCTGATTGGAGAATCTCCAGCGCCTCCTTCAATAATTTATAAATTTGGATGCTGGTCAGCAATTTATTTTTATGATATGAATCCAGCTTATCCGCCAAAGGGAGGTTTGCATCGTTTTTAAAAATATCTCTCGCATGGGTGATCCCATACGGTTTCAGCATCTCAAGCGCCTCTACCACAGGCACTTTACTGTCATTCAACACTTTTATCGTATCCTTCTGCTGAAGAGAATCAAACAGAATAAATACACCGGGAATCTTGGTTTTGATGCTGGTTGCCTTTGGGGTTTCTTCGAAAGAAAGATGAACAAGATTGCCGTATGCGGAAGTAAAATGATCCTGCATTCCTCCCGGCTCCTTGAACTCCTCAACCTCTGCCAGATAACCGAGATAAGCAATGCGATCCAGATTGTCTTTGTCCGGATGCTGGATCGTTTCCAAAATGGTTTTTAACAGCACCACAATCATCGTCGAGGAGGAACACATTCCCTTTCCGATCGGAATATCGGAATCCATTTTCACATCAAAGCCGCATGCAACGTCATATCCTTGTTTTAAAAGAACCTGAAAGGAGCTCTTGAAATAATCCCGTTTCTTTTCGTACACAATCGGCTGATTCAAATTCACTTCATAGTGCTGGTATAATCCATTGACATTTTTCTGATTCAATTCGCAGATTTTAGAATCCCGAATCATAATATGTACCATACCGTCATTGCGTTTGGAAGCCTCCGCACGAAAGCGAAGGTTAATCCCTGTTCCAATGACTTCCATATTCAAATAGTCCTGATGCTCGCCAAACAGACAAAGCCTGGAGGGCGTAGAACAGCGATATTTCTTCATGACTCTCCCCCATATCCATTTTCACTATCCTTGTTATTTTCCCATTTTTTCTGCAAAAAGTCAAGTATTTTTGCAATATTTCGCGAAACATGTGAAACATCGCCAAAATGTGCAAAGAAATCCCAAGAGAACATTCAAAAATGCCAAGGGACTTTCTGAATTCCTTGGCATCTCTGTGTAAAGCTATTTCATTTGCTGTTGAGCGCTTTGTATCATGCGCCGAACCATCTCGCCGCCGATCGGACCGCCTTCGGAACCGTTCTGTCGCGCGGTCAGCTCCCCTTTATAGTGATCGTTGTTTTCTTTGCAGAATTCCAAGCGTCCCATCTCCTGTGCCACCTGAAGCTTAAATTTCTGCATGGCATCATACGAATCCTCCACCAAAAGGCGTGATTTCCTATAATTTCTGCTCATGGATTT
>CAKRUL010000319.1 GCA_934403665.1 uncultured Clostridia bacterium
TCCTTATACTCCGTTCTCATTTTATTTTTTCTTTTTTGACTTCCAAGCATCGCAACGTCTATCGTGCTATATATTTCAAGCGGGAAAACACTTTTTGCCTTGCAAAACCGCTTTGAGATTGTTATAATAATTTTTAAGAAAAAGGAAGAAAAAGAGTGAAACAACATGAGAAAAATGCTAAGTTATATGCGGCGGGCAATCGATGATTATCATATGATTGAAGACGGAGACAAAATTGCAGTAGGCGTTTCCGGCGGAAAAGACAGTGTGACTCTTTTGCTGGCATTAAAAGAACTGCAGCGGTTCTATCCGAAAAAATTTGATTTCATCGGCTTAACCTTAGACATGGGGTTTGAAGGGTTTGATGCTTCGTCTCTTACTGCGCTCTGTCAGGAAAAAGAAATTCCTTACCTTGTGGAAAAAACGAATTTCAAGGAAATTATCTTTGATATTCGCAACGAAAGCAACCCCTGTTCCCTTTGCGCAAAAATGCGAAGAGGTGCATTGAATGATCTTGCAAAGAAGCACGGCTGTAATAAAATCGCACTGGGGCACCACTTTGACGATGTCGTGGAAACCTTCTTTTTATGTCTTCTGTATGAGGGAAGAATCGGATGTTTTTCGCCTGTCACTCATCTGACAAGAGCGGATATCTATCAGATTCGTCCTCTTATCTATGCCCCGGAAAAAGAAATCAGGAGCGTTGTGCGAAGATTACAGCTTCCTATTATCCACAATCCGTGTCCGGCAAACGGAAAAACCACTCGACAAGACATGAAAGATATGTTACACTTAATGAATCAAGACAACCGAGGCGTCAAAAAAAGAGTTTTCGGCGCTTTGATCCGTTCGGGGATAGACGGATGGGGTTTGGAGAAAAAAATTAATTTAAAGGAGTATAAATCGTGAAAAAGATTACAAAAGCTGTCATTCCGGCGGCCGGTTTGGGGACTCGATTTTTGCCGGCTACCAAAGCAATGCCTAAGGAAATGCTTCCGATTATCGATATCCCGACCATTCAGTATATCGTTGAGGAAGCAGTCGGAGCAGGGATTACCGACCTACTTATCATCACAAGCCGCTCCAAAAAAGCTATTGAAGATCATTTTGACATCAACGTGGAACTGGAGTGTGCCCTTACCAAAAGCGGAAAAACACAGGTGATTACAGAGCTTCGGAAAATCTCCGACATGGAGAACATTCAGTTTGTCCGTCAGCAGGAACAAAAAGGGCTGGGTCATGCCGTTTATCATGCAAAAACGTTTGCAGCAGGCGAGCCGTTTGCAGTGCTGCTGGGAGATGATGTGGTATACAGCGAAGTTCCCTGCCTCAAACAGATGATCGATGTCTATGAAAAGCATCCGGGAACAATTCTCGGCGTTCAAACGGTGTCCTATGACAACATTTCCAAATACGGTGCTTTGGACTGCACCAAAGTAGAAGACCGCGTATACCGCGTAAAGGATATGGTGGAAAAACCGAAAAAGGAAGAAGCGCCTTCTAATATTGCGGTGCTCGGAAGATATATTTTAGAGCCGGAAATCTTTGATGCCCTGGAGAAAACAAAACCGGGCGCCGGCGGAGAAATTCAATTGACAGATGCAATCAAAATGCTCTGTAACTCCGGAAAAGTCTATGGATATGATTTTATCGGACGGAGATATGATGTGGGAGACAAGTTCGGTTATCTGCAGGCTACGGTGGAATATGCTCTGCGCAGAGATGACTTGAAAGAAGTGTTTTCCGAATACTTAACCCAAATGATAAAGAAATAGAAAAACAGACTGCAAAAGGGAGCGTAAAAAGTGATTTTACGCTCCCTTTTTGATTTGAAGAAACACATGCAAATCAGAATACTGAAAGAGGGAGCCATTCCAATACACGCTGAATGGCCATATCCCAATAGTCCCAACTGTGCCCTTTTCCTTCTGTTTCTTCAAAGGTGAATTCGATCGGCAAATGTTCCAAATGTTCCTTCAGACGCAGATTATCCTGATACATATAATCCTTTGTGCCGCAGCACATGAATAGTTTAGGAAGCTTTGCCCCTTCTTCCGCTCTCTTTTCTGACAGCGAAAAAAGATTTTCCTCAGCAGGAATCGTCATTTCTTCCCCGAAAACAGGAAGCAATTCTTTGGAAAAATCAATATAGTCCTCTCCTTTTGGCTGACTTCTCTGCACAATATCAGCCACACTGGAAAGCCCTGCAGCTGCGCAAAAGGAATCGCTCTCTTTCAGCCCGATTTTCAAAGCGCCATATCCTCCCATGGAAATCCCGGCAACAAAAGAATCCTCTCTTCGCTCGGATATCCGGAAAAATTCCCGTGCAACCGCTGGAACCTCCTTTGCAATATAGGTATAAAAATCGCTTCCGTATTTCATATCGGTATAAAAGCTTTTTTCTCCGCAGGGCATAATGACAGCAATGCCATATTCGGAAGCATAACGC
>CAKRUL010000320.1 GCA_934403665.1 uncultured Clostridia bacterium
CTTGCCTCTCCCTTTGGGAGAGGTGGCCGAGCGCAGCGAGGACGGAGAGGGTAAACAATGACCATACCAAAAGACAATGGCCAATTAGAAAGCGCCCGGCGACTTCGCAGGGAGATGACGCCCCACGAGCGTAAGCTCTGGTATCTTTTCCTACGCAAATATCCAGTAAAGATTTACAAACAGCGGATCATCGGCAAATTCATTGTGGACTTTTACTGTGCTTCGGCCAGCCTGGTCATCGAATTGGATGGATCTCAACATTATGAACCCCAGGGGCTTGCTTATGATGCTGAACGTTCTCAATTCTTGATGGCTCTTGGTTTGGAGGTTTTGTGATTCTCCAACCGGGGATATCAACAGAGATTTTCGTGGTGTGTGCACACAAATTAATCTTATTATTCAAGAAAGGCTGCAAGGCCCTCTCAGTCACCCGTGGTGACAGCCTCTTCAAAATTTCTTTCTATTCTTTCCCCAAGTTCTTCAAATGTTTTTCATACAGAAAATAAAAGATAATCAGACTGGCAAAAAAGGATACAATTTCAGCGGTCGGGAATGCCAGCCAGGTATAATTCAAGCCGATTCTGGAAAACAGATAGGCACAGGGCAGAATGACAACCAACTGACGAAGCAGTGAAATCATCAGACTTTTCGCTCCCATTCCCACCGCTTGAAACAAGGTGGAAAACAGGATGCCGAAGGCTGCCGGAACAAAACAGGTACATATAATGCGCAACGCCGGAATTCCTGCATCCAGCATGGCAGGAGATGCGTTGAACATCATCAGAAGTGTTTTCGGGAACAGCAGGAACAAAAGCGTTCCGACAAACATAATGCAAGCGGCAATGATACAGCCGTATTTCAGCGCCTGCATCAGTCTTTTCTTATTTCGGGCGCCATAGTTATAGCCCATGATGGGCATAACTCCTTGTGTCAGCCCGAACACCGGCATAAAGATGAAGGACTGCAATTTATAATATACACCCAGTACTGCCACAGCCGCCTCGGAAAACCCGATCAGAATTTTGTTCAAGCCCACAATCAGCACCGAACCAATCGCCTGCATAATAATTGCGGGAAATCCCACAGCATAAATATCTTTGACGGTTTTCATCCGCAGCTTAAAATGTTTCAGGCTGATATGCACCTGATGCGATTTCGCAAACGCAATGTAAATGCTGAAAAGCATGGCAAAAATCTGCCCGATTACGGTCGCAAGCGCAGCACCGCCAACGCCCATCGCCGGGAAGCCAAGCAATCCGAAAATCATAATCGGATCCAAAATGATGTTGGTGACCGCTCCGATTAACTGGAATATCATCGGATAAATCATGTTTCCCGTAGCCTGCAGCGTTTTCTCGATATTGATTTCAAGAAATACACCAAAAGAGCATATGGTGACAATCTTTGTGTAAAGAATCCCCATCTGTGATACTGCCGGATTCTCTGTGAAATTGCGGAAAAACGGCTTGGTAAAAAAGATGCCGACTAAGGCGAACAGAATCCAACTGACCACCGCAAGAATCATACCGTGGGTTGCGGCATGGTTTGCCTCCTCCTGCTGTTTTTCTCCCAGCCGCCGGGAAACCAGCGAATTGATTCCCACTCCGGTGCCAACGCCTACCGCCACCAACAGCATCTGAATCGGGAAGGCAAGAGAAACCGCCGTCAGCGCCTCCTCACCGATCTGTGCAACAAAAATGCTGTCAACCACATTGTATAGGGATTGAATCAGCATGGAAAACATTGCCGGTACAGACATTGATATAATCAGTTTTAACACAGGCATGGTGCCCATCTTATTCTCGTGTGTTTTCTCCATGTCAGTCTCCTTTTTTATGATTCTTGAAAACGTAAGCAATCGCCATGAAATTGCAACGATTCCATGGCGATCTCGTTTCTCTGTTCTTTTTTCGTTTCAAACTCTCTTTCTATTGTACTATGCCTGCATGTAAAAAGCAATCGTCATTCTGCTCAAATTTTTGAAATGTCGGTGTCCACCGCCAACAGGCGAACCGTATTCGGTACACTGACGCGTGCGTCATAATAATAGACTTTTCCGTTTTCCATCACAATCTGATAGGCCGGAATGGCTTCCGCCGACATCACAAAATCATTTTTGGGGATATAATATCCCAAATGAACCTCCGAAATCTCTTGCGGAGCGCGGTCATTCAGTTCCGGATTGCTCAAAAGCTCCAGCAAGATATTCTGTGAATTCAATATTTCATACTGCATGTTCAGGGAATTCTCCTCATTGACCGCCAAAAGCACGCCCTTGATGCCTGTGATGCCGCTTTGGCAGACAGTCACCTGCACAGCAGAATTGAACACCGAAAATCCCCGATATGTTAGGTTATAAATCAAAACCAAATCACCCGAGGAATTACGAAATCTGCGCACGCATTGCAGGGTATTTTTGGAGATGCCAAGCCGATCCAGTTC
>CAKRUL010000321.1 GCA_934403665.1 uncultured Clostridia bacterium
ATGAAAAAATAAACGCCCAGCTACCCGCAAATCGGGCAATGGCGTCGGCGGCCCGCTGTCCGAGCGTGTATTTTTCCCTTTCTTTTTCCGGGCTGACCGAAATTTTACTGTCTGCCAAAAGGTTCAGCACTTCTTCGTCCGTCATATCATGGCGGATGTCCTTAAGTACTTCTTTCAATAATTTTCTGTTTTCTATCATGAGGTTTTCCACCTGATTCAATCTTTTTCATTTATCATCCGTTTGCGGCATTGTCCGCAAAAAGAAATCCGGTCCTTCATTTTGGAACAGCAGAATCGCTGTGCCGAGCAACAGTTCTGTGTACCTTTCCGGATCATCGAGCGGTATCAGGAAATCATCCCGGATTCTCCCAATGCGGTACAGAACCGTGTTGCGGTGGGTGAACAGTGCGTCGCAGGTCTTTTGGAGCGACCGGCTGTAAATCAGATAGAAGTAAAGCGTTTCACAGTATTGCGTTTCCTTTTTTCGGTCGTGTTCGGCGAGTGCCCGAAGTTCCGGAGAGATCAAATCACCGCGGGATTCCAGATTTTTAAGAAGCAAAGGCGTCCGCAATTGCGCTACGGAACAGACATTTTCACCGTGATAGTTGCTTGCTATCATCATATTCAGCGCGTCACGCGCGGCGCGGTGAAGCACCGGGAGGTCATACAAATCGCGAATTGCCTCCGAAATGATTACCTTCAAGCCGAATTCTCCCGCAAGTTCTGTGAAAATAGCCGCATCGCGATCTTTGTGAAGAAACAGGAACACATTGCCCTTATAAAGAAAGGAATGAGAATCCGGAAAACATTCCCCGATTTCTTCTTTCAGATGACGCGTTCCGAGATACTGACTGTGGTAAGCGGTCAGATCGATCAGGGCAAAAGCGAATGGGTGAAAGTCCGCAAGATAGGTGCCTACGGTCTGAAGCCGGAAATATGAGGCAGACGGGAACCCACCCTCCAGTAAATGCATCAGAATATCCTCGGTTGTTTCAAACGGCTTATCCTGACGGCTTGTCTCGATAAAAAGCTGTTTTGCGAGAATCAGGTCAATTTGCCGCCAGATTTCTGCCGGAATTTTTTGCAGATGACCGTCTGTGTCTACGCATATGAGATACCCCAGCCGGACGCCGGTGCAGATGAGCGGAGTAAAGCGTCGACGGAAGGAGCTTTCCTCCAATTTGATCATATCGGCGCTTCCACCGCGAAGTGCCTGACTTTTGCTGATAACTGCGCTTGCCTCGTATGTGATTGCTCCTTGCGAGACTGCCCCCCGGAATAACGGATCGGAGAATCCGACGGGACAGAAATGCGCCACGACGCGAAAGGCATCGTCAAGCACAAGCAGCGGACAATCCAGATAGATGCCGACATCCAGCGCCAGTTGTTGCAGATCGTCCTGTTCAAAAAATTCCGTAATCAGAGCCATTATATCTCCGGTTTGCCATTGCGCTGGAGCCAAATTCTCGCCTTCTTTCAAAAAGTTATTGTGCCGGAAGCACAACTGTGTCTGTATTTATTATACCACGGGAACATTGCTTTTTCAAGAGAAAACGAATATAATATAGGCGTAAAAAGAAAAAAGGAAACGGAGTGATTCCGATGGGTGCTTTGGTCATGTAGCCCAACAGGCAAAAGAAAAAATGTGCGTTAGCGCGGTTTGACCGCGGGACGCTGATTATAAATAAAAACAAATGATTAAATGGAGGGATTCATTATGGTACCGAGCATTTTTGGTGAGAATATGTTGGATGATTTCTTCGACGGCGGTTTCTTTGGTGCGCACAATCCGCTTTACGGAAAGAACGCAAGAAATCTGATGAAGACCGATATTCGTGAGATGGATGACAGTTATGAACTGGCTGTCGATCTTCCGGGCTTCAAGAAAGATGAAATTAACCTTGATATCAAGGACGGGTATCTGACCGTCAGTGCAGAAAAGGGTCTTGACAAGAAGGAAGAAGACAAGAAGGGACGCGTTCTCCGTCAGGAGCGTTACGCAGGCGTTTGCTCGCGTAGCTTCTATGTCGGCAATGTAAAGCCCGAGGATGTCAAGGCAAAATACGAATCCGGCGTTCTGTCGGTCGTTCTGCCGAAGGTGGATCAGAAGAAGCTTGCTTCTGCCAGCAAAATTGCGATTGAATAATCCGCATAAATGTAGTTCCGGTGTCTGTGTTTGCAGACGCCGGAGTTTTTTACGAGGAGAACGGAAGTCTTTACTGCCACCTGACAGACGCGAAGATGGAATAAAAGCAGATATGCTCATATAAAGGAGCTATCCTTCATAGCTATAGCCACCCGACTTTCTACGGTCGGGTGGCTTTTTCTGTGTCAAAAAATATTTTCAAAAATTTTTTGCTATCGGGAACATTTTGCGTTTCTGACCTTGGGGTATCAATGGAGGGGCATTACAATATGCTACTCCCGCCGCAATTGCGGTG
>CAKRUL010000322.1 GCA_934403665.1 uncultured Clostridia bacterium
TTCGATCGCGTCTTTTAAAATCGGATGGCGAATCACAAAATGAATCGTCGGAGACTTATTTTTGGAGATCATCACATACTCCCCTTCGTGCATCGTAATCTGGATATTGCGAAAGGCATTGTCTTTGGTTTGTTTCACCGAATAATGGGGATGCCGCTCTGCAAATTTCCGGGTCAAATCCAAATGCTCCGAATACTCCTCATAGGAATAGCGCAAATCTTTGTCATAAAACAGAATTGAGAGGGACAGCGTAAGCGGACTTTCGTCAAATTCTTCTCTCGTCAGATCCGGGATTTCATCTGCGATGGTATTCTCCTTCAAAATATCCTGTATCTGCTGTTTCCGCTCGGCGGCATAGGTCAGAATTTTGTTTCGGTCGGCGTCCGTCACCTTCCGTTTCTCCAAAAAACGATGTAAAAAATCCTCCGTTGCCGTATAGATAGGAAGTGCGGACAGGATGCTTTTCCTTGCGCCTTTCGTTTGCGCATCGGCAAGCAGAAATGCCTTTAGCCCTGCTGCATCATTTTCGCAGTATATCTCCATCAAAGGCTGTGCCTTTTTCAGAAGCAGTTCTGCCCTTTCCTGATAATAGGTAAGCTCCGTTCTGTTCTTCGTCAGGATATATCTTCCCTTTGCGTGGTGACCGGCGATGGCTTCTCCTGCCAATGCCGCCGCACCGGACACATTCAGAAAGTGATTGTACACCTGATTGTGTATCCCCTTCAGATAATATGGAGAAATCTGCCCCGTCATATACAAAGGAATCCAGCATTCCAGCCCGTACATCAGTTCCTGAAACGGACGGTTCAGATGATGGATCACCTGAAGATGTAAGCCCTTCTTCAGCATTGCCGCAAGTCCGAACATATATTTTTTGGAAAATTCCAGATCCTTTGCCATATCATCCATCTGCATGTCACTGCATAGAAACACGCTGTGTTTGGAACGGGAAAGCGCTGTCGCTTTCAAAAAATCCAGTTCCCCGTTTTTCATCTCCTCGATGCCATAATAGCTTTTTGAGGTAGGCAGCTGAAACGGCACGGACGGCACTTTGAGTTCATCAAAATGAATCGCGCTGATATACTCGTTCAAATCAAATGCATTTAACGCTTCCAAAAATTTTGTCATTGGATTCTCAAGATCGGCTGTCTCTCCATCTGTCAGCCACTCCGTCAAAGAGGCGGCGTAGCCCTTATGTGTCCGGAGCGAAGAAGGGGCAATATTCATCAGCTGAGCGGCAATCTTTTTCTCGTTTTCGCTGTCATAATGACGGGCAACATATTCCGCTACACTCTGCGCAAACTGTTCCGGTCTGGCGGGATTTCTCTGCCCGTTCCGCACACGGGAAATATAGGAAGAATCGTATTTCAGTGCCTTCGACATTTCCGAAACATTGACCGATAAAACCGAGAGAATGCGATTCAGCTTCGTTTGCAGCGATTTATAATGAAACCCTTCCCCGGCAATGAGCTGGCGGAACTCTTTCAAAACCGGCTGATATAACACATGATCCATTCCCTTTTCCGCGGCAATGGCACAAATCCCTCGGCACATCCGTTCCAGTTCCTCCGAATCGGCCTTCGGCACACGCTCTCCCGTCCGATAACGGCTGATGGTCGCCTCCGAAATGCCGGATTTTTCCGACAGCTCCTTGCCGGAGCATTGAAGCAAATCCATATAACGATTCAGCGCTTTGTAAAACATGTTTCGTCCTCCCTCATGCTCAATCTTTCCCCGATACGCTATTCTCAGTATACCATACCTCCCCGGCAAAAGAAACAGGCAAAAAACATTTCCGTGTTTGTCAATGCCGATTCCGGAAATTGTATTTACTTTTCTTTTTGGTTATGATTAAATAAGATTGTTCAAAAACACACCAAAAGAAAGGCGGATATTGAAATGAGATGGAAAACATTTTTATGCACCGTGCTGAGCGGAACAATGGTACTTGCCGCGGCATGGGCGCCGACAGCAAATGCCTGGAGCATTTACGACTCCGACTACGGTATGGAGAACTATGAAGAAAGCAAAACAATCGTAACCGACGATATGGAGGAGTATCGGCAAAATGATTCGCTCGAATCGCTTGTATATACTATCCGTGATGACGGCTCGGCAATGATTACAAGTTATTCGGCGAAATTCTGGCACGATCCCGATCCGAATTTCACGGTTGAACTTAATATTCCGTCCGAAATAGACGGTCACCCGGTTACGGCGATAGGCGACGGAGCACTTCGTGAAAGTGCAACAAAAATTTCCGGCATCACGCTTCCGCCTACGATAAAGGAAATCGGAAACAGAGCCATTGACTGTCGGTACTTAAAATATCTGAAATTAAACGACGGACTTGAAGTTATAAAAGATTACGCCATTAACTGCGGTGACCTACTTGAAACACTGGTTATCCCCGAAAGTGTGAAATACATAGGCGACGAG
>CAKRUL010000323.1 GCA_934403665.1 uncultured Clostridia bacterium
AATATAAGAGATAACATTGTCGATCTGCTTGTTCCGTTTCAATCAGGCTATTATTATAACCGTGCAATGGGCGGGTCCTTTTCCATCAAAAGCGTGCTGCCTGCCATTTTCCCGGACGATCCGGAATTAGACTATCACAACCTGGAGGGTGTACATGACGGCGGCGAAGCAATGACGATTTTTCCTAAAATACAGTTTATGTCACCCGAAGAGCAAAAGATAGCCCGACATAATCTTTTAAAGTATTGCGAGCTTGACACCTATGCTATGGTTAAAGTATGGGAAGAGCTTGTCAAAGTAACAAAATAATATGGAAGGAGAGTCATATATGCAACAATCACCGAGCAAGCACGACGAGTTTGAGAAAGCTCGTGAAAAGTTCAAGCAAGGCGTTCAAGCGCGAAATAGGGCTCGCTATGAAGAACTTCAAAACGCCGACACCGCAATAGCAGCTGCGGTTAATCTTGCGTATAATGATGCCAAGCGCACCCTTGCTGGAATCGGTAAGTATTCTGATAAAAAAGACAACGCACTCAAATGTATAATTGAAAAACTGGAAGATTATTTTCATGAGGAAAAGGCACCATTAACCGAAGAAGAATTTGACAAAATCCATGACGAGTTATGCCGACTATGGTGTAAAGAGTTCAAGTCCCCGGAAGATGGTAAACTCGGAACATACGGAAAAGCACAGAAAATCGTGAATATGTCCTTCAAGTATCTGTATTGCCGCGAGAATGATGAAAGCTACCGGAATCATTTCAAATACTGCCATATGCCCTTGGATTCCTTCACCCTGGAATGGTTCAAGCGAGAACAGTTTGGGCAGAATAGGCCGAATAAAATAATCACCTCATGGAGCAATCTCGAAAACAGTGAGAATGATGCGGATACATTTATAGATGATGGAAAGGAATACTATTCTTATCATTTCTTTAAAAAGAAGATTCGCAAAATAGCAAATGGAATGAACATTTCTCCGTTGGAAATGGAGTTTATTGTGTGGCCGCAGATTCAAATGGAATTAGCGGCAGAGGGCTTCCTGTTCGGACTCGAAGAAGATTTAACCAATGAAAGAAAAAAAGAAATCAAAGCGAAGTCCCTTAAGGATAAATACGATGAAATCGTAAAAATCTTAAAGGAAAGAAGAGGCCCAGGTGAGGATAGCACCCACTGAGCAAAGAGAGTTACCCAACGCATCGGTGCGTGCTGCATTGCTCTGCATCCGTTCACGGTTCGAAAACTGCACAAAGCCCAAGGAATTTCCGATTCGGAAATTCCTTGGGCTTTGATGTGTTTATTCCATAATAAGGTGCCATAAGTTGCGCAAAAAGAAGCCGGCAAAAAATCAGACATAGAGTCCATCCAAAATTCTGCGTAAACACCGAAATGCGGTGCAAATAGAGCAAAATGATTTTAAGGCGGGAGCGGCGCAATCATTTTCACCTTAACCATAAAAACGGATCGCTGCTGTATTCTTTGAAAGCCCAGATCCAATCAATAATTTATTGCTTTACGAGACACTATTTCTACTTTGATTTTCATAAGTTATGCTGCCTTCGGTAGCACCTCAGGAAGAATTTCAAAAAGGGTCATCTGTATAACACGATCTTCAGCAACAAGCTCCGACTCATCAATCATAAGAGTTTCCGGATCGGGTAAGCCGTATTTGTTTACCAGATCATCTTTTGCGAGTTCAATCGCTCGTTCAACTTTACCGATGTCATAAAGATGTTCGGGCAGAGCATATCTAATGTCATCTTCTGAGTAAATATCCCAATTTCTATATGGGGCATCCTTGGCAATCAGTTCTTCCAAGCGGTCTCGTAGATCATCAAGCCGACAAAGAAGCTGCATCTCCGGCTTCGGATAACTCCAGTCATAATCATCGTCAACGATATACGGTAAGTAAGTGTCATAATATTTCACGAGAATTCCACCTTTTTTATTTGTAATACTTATCTGCCAACTTTAAGGTAATTGCCTCGTTTGCAGGGATATACCATTCCGCTTTTCTGCTGATATAGTCCCGAAGGATATCCTCCTTGACCATAGATTTATCGGCGATATCTGAGACGAGCATTTCCTGAAGACGGATCATCTCGTTAAGTTCCTGCTTGATTCCCTCAGTCTTATCGTAAGCAAATAAAGATACATCATGAAACATCAGAGTCGCAGATTCTCCGACAAAGCGTTTTGCTCCGGAAAGCCATACCCATAAGGCCATACTCATACACGATCCTATACACACGGTATGTACCGGGGTTTTACTTCTCCTGATAACGTCTATAAGTGCAAGGCCGTCATATAAGCTTCCGCCGTATGAATTGATAAAAAGCCGTATAGGGGTTCGTTTCCACTCTTTATATATTTCTTCTTTCTCATCATCATCAAAATTGATTTCAAAAATGTCTTTGATAATATCCTTGACT
>CAKRUL010000324.1 GCA_934403665.1 uncultured Clostridia bacterium
ACCTCAAGCACCGCCATCAGCTCGTCCAGACGCAAAGGCGTGCTTCTTGTCTCTTTGATAAATTCAAACACTTTTTGTTTTCGATCCATTTTTCTCTCTCCATCTGCTGTTTTTCCGCGGGCAGCATCTGTATTTCATGATATGTCAAACAGCCCGGAAAAACACATCGTTTCCCGGCACAAAAATTTCCAGTCCTCCCGTCTTGGAATTTCTCTGTCCGTGTTTGCACCGGTATCAAAAAAGCCCCGCCTGAAAGCGGGGCTTTTTGACTACTTCAATAAATATGCCAAAACAAGTGAAATCACCACAAACAGCACTGCGGAAATTTCCGTCATTTTTTTCAACATACCGTCTATCGTGCGACCCTTATTTTTTCCGAAAAATGTTTCAGCACCGCCGGCGATACTTCCGGATAAGCCATAGCTGTTTCCGTGCTGTAACAGAACAGTGACAATCAAAAACAATGCGACAATAATCTGTACAATCAAAAGTACGGTCTTTGCGACTTCCATCTTCACACCTCCACTAATCAATATTGCTTTTGCTATTTTATCACATTCCGCACAAAAATACAAGCATTAATTCAAATGTTTTGTGTTTTCCTGCCGGAAATAGGAGGCAATTTGAAAAAACAATTGCATATTCATCGTATTTGAGCTATAATAAATTGATAGAGTTTTCGGCATAAGAACCAAAGGAGAATTCGTATGAGTATTGATAAAAAAACAACTGTTGCGTATATGTGTTCCTCCTGCGGTGAATACAGCTTTTTTCACCTGAATGCGTTTCTGTTTTCCGGTTCCAGAAAGCAAAAGCTGGAATGCAGCTGCGGCGGTTCTCAGCTTGAGATGACAAAAAACTCCACAAAAACCTTTCAGTTGGACATGATGTGTCCGATCTGTATGGAAAAACACACTTATACCGTTTCCCAAAGCCAGTTTTGGAGCGGAGAACCTTTGATTTTCTCCTGCCCCTTCTATGAGGCAAATATATTATTTATCGGAGAAGCGGATCGAATCGAACGCTGTGTGACAGAATATATTACGGAAGAACTCCAACAGATGAAAAACGAGGTGCCCTCACCGGAAATGAATCTGGAGCTGATGTATCGCGCATGCAAAAGCATAGAGCGTCTGGCAACGCGAGAAAGGTCTCTGCGGATCTGCAGCTGTGAAACCCCCGATCTCACCATCGCATACAACGACTGCGATATTTATATTATCTGTAAATCATGCCATACATGTCAGCCTATCCCTTTGGATGAAGTAGATGCCTTTTTAAAAACATTAGAAAATAAATAATTTGGAGGTAACACAATGTTAGTTACAGGAAAAGAGATTTTACAGCACGCACACAAAAACAATTATGCGGTCGGCGCATTCAACATCAGCAATCTTGAGATTGCAAAGGCTGTGCTTGACGCTGCGTCCGAGTGCAAAGCACCGGTGATTCTGCAGACTTCCGAAAGCGCAATCAAATATGCCGGTTTCCAGGAATTGTCCGCTATTGTGAAAGTATTGGCAGCAAAAACGCCGGTTCCGGTTGCATTGCACCTGGATCATGGGACAACCTATGAAACCATCATCGGCTGTATCCGCAACGGATGGACTTCCGTTATGATTGACGGTTCTCATTATCCGCTGGAAGAAAACATTGCGGTCACAAACGAAATCATCAAAGTTGCAAGAGCTGTCGGCGTATCTGTGGAAGCGGAGCTGGGCAGACTCAGCGGCGTTGAGGACAATATCTCTGTTTCCGATAAAGACGCATTTTATACCGATCCGCAGGAAGCGGTCACCTTTGTCAAAGAAACTGCTGTGGATTCTCTTGCCATTTCCATCGGAACCGCACACGGAAAATACAAAGGCATCCCGAAACTGGATCTGAACAGACTGCAGGAAATCAAAAAGCTGGTGAACATCCCGATCGTTCTTCACGGAGCATCCGGTGTTCCGGAAGATCAGATCCGCGAAGCAACCAAGCTGGGCGTGAACAAAATCAACATCGATACCGATATCCGTGTCGCGTTCTCCGACGCACTGAAAGAAGTGTTCCAGAACAAACCGGAAGAATACGATCCCAGAAAACTGCTGCCTGCTTCCATGGCAAATATGAAAAAGGTTGTTATGGGCAAAATCGAAATGTTCGGTTCTTGCAACAAGGCATAATTCCCGAAACCAAAAGAGAGCGTTGCCAAAAACGGCAGCGCTCTTTTAACAATATCGAAAAAATCGAAAAAATCGAAAAAACAAACGAGGCATCAAAAATCGCATTTTCCATTCCTCGTTTGCCGGCAGTCAAAGAGCTGCGGAAAAGTGAAATCGCTTTGCCGCAGCTCTTTTCAGAAGGAAGTAATAACATTTTGATTCATCGGGTTCTTATCTGCAGCACTTGCTGCCGTTTTCGGCGGTGCTGTTATTTGC
>CAKRUL010000325.1 GCA_934403665.1 uncultured Clostridia bacterium
AGCCAGATCTTTAATACCCAGCACATCTTCCTTTGTCTCATAAGGAAGGCCAATCATAAAATAGAGCTTTATCGTGCTCCAGCCGTTTGAAAATGCCAAATATGAGGTGTTTAACAAATCTTCTTCGCGAACATTTTTATTAATCACGTCTCTCAAACGCTGTGTTCCTGCCTCCGGCGCAAACGTCAGTCCGCTTTTGCGAACCGCCTGTGCTTTGGTTGCCAGCTCCAGATCAAAATTATCCACCCGAAGAGACGGAAGCGAAAAATTGATTTTCTTCTTCTGGGTATAATCCATCAGCTTGTCCGTCAATTCTTTTAACGCTTTATAGTCACTGGTGCTCAGAGAAGCCAATGAAATTTCATCATATCCCGTGCAGCTCAGCGAATGTTTTGCAATCTCCACCAAATGATCCGCACTTCTTTCCCGCACCGGACGGTAAATAAAACCGGCCTGGCAAAAACGACAGCCGCGGATACAGCCCCGGAAAATCTCCAATGCCACCCGATCATGCACGATCTCTGTATACGGCACCATAATGTTTTCCGGATGCACCACCTGATCCAGATCTGCAATCAGACGTTTTTTCACAATTTCCGGCGCGCCCTCTTTGGCAATGCGCCTTTTGATGGTGTGATCCTCATTGTACTCCACCTCATAAAAGGCAGGGACATAAACACCTTCAATCTTTGTCAGTGCCCGCAGGTATTCCTTTCTCGGAAGGTTCGCTCTTTTCCAGTTCCGGTAAGCCTCCGTCACCTCGCAAATGACTTCCTCTCCCTCGCCGACCATAAAGAAATCCACAAAGTCAGCAAGCGGTTCCGGATTCACCGCGCAGGGGCCACCGGCACAGACAAAGGGATCGCCATCTCCGCGCTCTTCCCGGGTCAGGGGAACGTTCGCCAAATCCAGCATGGCAAGAATGTTGGTATAACTCATTTCATATTGCAGCGTAAAGCCCAAAAGGTCAAAGCACGCAAGAGAATCCTGTGATTCCAGTGCAAAAAGGGGGATATGCTGTTCCTTCAAAATCGTTTCCATATCCACCCAAGGCATAAAACTCCGTTCACACCATACATAATCCAAATCATTAAGCACCTGATATAAAACCCGCAATCCGAGATGAGACATTCCGATCTCATACGTGTCAGGAAAGCAGAAACAAAAACGAACGTCAACCGCATTTTTCTCTTTCGTTACACTGTGAAGCTCATTGCCCGTATAGCGAGCCGGCTTTTCCACATTGCAGAGAATTTTCTCTATTGAAAGGTTTATCATCCTATCCCTCCAGCATTTCATAATATTTATATTCTATAATATTTTGTTGTCATATGCAACCACTTTCCTGCAAAAAAAGCGGATTTCAGACCGCAAAAAGCAAGCAATGCCAACGGTTCCTCCGGGGAGCCATTGGCATTGTGAAATTGATTCCATTGTTTCTGCGAATCTCTTGCTTCAGACCGAAGGTTTCGGCTGTCTGAACCGTGCTGGGCGCTTGCCTGTATTTTACGCCCTTCCGGATCTTGTCCTGCGATATACCGCGACCACCGTTCCTGCCACAGCAAAAAATAAAAGCGCTTCAATCGGCCAAGCGATCATATTCTTGATCACCCGGCTCCATAAGATAACAGAAATCGCTTTATTGGCAACGATTGAGGTCCATATGGTATTTAAGCCGATATTGCAGATCAGATCAATACAGCCTCTTGTCCACAAAACTCTGGGAAACGTCAGTTGCTTGCGATACAAGCCGAGTCCGAAAAGAACGCCTCCGACCATAGCGGTCAGAGTAAAACCAGGAAACCAAGCCCCCCGCGGAAACAAAAAGCACGCCAGAATATCCGTCACCGCGCCGGCAACCGCCGCCACCGACGGGCCGAACAAACACCCAATCAGCCCGATGGCGATAAACGATAAACTGATTCGTAAATAATTGGGCAAAAACGGAGTGATGGCAAAGCTGAAGCTCTCCAGCACCAGATATAATGCGATCAGCATCGCGGTGACCACCAGCGTTTTTACCTTTTTCATTTCTTTTGCAGAGTCCGAAAAACATGTCATGATTTTTTGCATAAAAAAACACCTCCTAAAATATTTGTTGCTACATTTTAAGAGGAGTCCTCTTGCGATGCAGCAGCGGGATGCGATCTTTGCACCGCAAACGGTTTCAAAACCGTTCTTCGTTCAGCGGCAACTCCCCGTCCGACTGACACTTTACGCGCAAACATCTACTCTGCTTGGTAAGATTTTGTTCCTGTTTATTATATCATTTTTTCAAAAGATTGCAATAGGCAAATTGCCGCGTCTCCTAATCTGCCAGATGGAATGTCTTTTCATTCTTTTGCAAAACTGCAATCAGCGGAATTCCGAAAACGTATGTAATCACCATTTCCGAAAAGCCAACCGAAGCGATGGAAAAC
>CAKRUL010000326.1 GCA_934403665.1 uncultured Clostridia bacterium
CATTTGCTGGATTCGGGCATTGCTGTGAAATGGTATTACATTGGAGACGGACCGGATCGCCATAAGACAGAGAAACTGATTCGGAAAAATCATTTGGAACATTCCTTTTTTCTGTTGGGAGAAAAGGAAAATCCTTATGCTTATATGAAGCAGGCGGATTTGTTCGTTTTGCTGTCACAGTATGAAGGAAAACCGCTGGTTGTCACAGAGGCGATGCTGTTGGGATGTCCGGTTGCGGTTACCGAATACCGTTCGGCAAGGGAACAGGTTCCCGAACAATGGGGTTACGTTCTTCCGAATCGGGAGAACGGACTGGAGGACGAGATTTTGAACATTGTCCGGAACCGTGCGGCAATCGCGCAAAAGCGAGATGCTTTAAAACAGTTTTCGATTGATAACCGGCCGTCATTGGAACGGATAGAGCAGCTGCTGCGCCTTTAAAGGAATACCGAAAATAGAAAAATCTGTTTCAAAACGGTTGACACTTTTTGAAAAAATGTGTATAATTATGCGGAGAGATTGCTCAGAGTAAGCCTGTTGAAAAGCAGGGGCACAAAGCTATAGGGTCTAAGACTTTTTGCAAAAGTTATGACAGCCAGTTGCCGTTTTTGAACATAGATGTTTGGAAACGGTTTTTTTATATGGAAGGTGACGGGGTTTCAGAATTTCATATCGTTATTTTTCGGATAAGGGGGAAAGAAATGGATCAGGCGAAAGAGTGGAAAAAATATTTCACACGCAGCAATATTCTTTTGGGAACAGCCACTGTTCTTCCCCTTACACTGGCGTTTTTTCCCGGCTTGTCCACCTTGGTGGCAATTGCGATCGCGGTGATTTCTCTGCTGTTAATTACAGAGGATACGTTTTATCTCATTTTTGTGGTGACTCTGTTTTTTTACAGCCAGCTGGTGCTTCCGGGGGGATTGGCACTATACCGTTTTTTTAACTATTTGTTGCTGATTAAAATTTTTTTTGATTATAAAAAACTCTCTTTGAACTATTTTATCATCGCCCCGTTTTTTGTGCTTGTGGTTTATTGTGGGGTGGCTTTGATTCCGCAGCTTGGAAGGCTTGGAATTTCGACACTGGCAGACGTGATTCTGGTTTTTTTGTTAACCGGGCGTATTTTAAAGGACAAAGAACTGTTCCGCAAATTTTGTGTGGTTTTTATCGCATCCGCTATGGTTTCAGGGTTTTACGGCATTCTTGGCGGACATGTGTTTGAATATGTTGCGGATTACCGAACCGGTATTTGGGCAGAATACGTTACCCGTTATCTTGGGAGCTTTGTGGATCCGAACTATGCAGGTTTCTTTTTTAATCTGGCTCTTTTCATGCTGTTTTCTCTCAAGACCAAGAGAAGCTGGAAGGTGAAAATACCGGCAGCGGCAGTGCTGACCTATTTTTTGTTTGCAACAGTCAGCATATCCGCCATGATCTGTTTTTTTACGACCTTTACACTTTTCGCCTTTCTGAAATGGCCGGGAAAAGCGGTTCCGATTGTGTTAGCACTGTTTTTTGCTACGGTTGGTTTTTACGGTGCCGCAAAAACGATTCCCTTTCTTTCCGAGCTTCCGGTTGTATCGAATCTGATTACAAGGGTGGATTCACAGCTTGGATTTATCGAGGAGGGGGATACGGCAAAGGCAACTTCCGACCGAAGCGAGACATGGGGTTCCTATTGGGAGTACTTTCAATCGCAAACAACCGCTCAAAAATTGTTTGGCGGAAACCTGGTAATGGCATCTTATCTGGATCCGGAGTTTCAAAGGGAGATGGTCGGCTTTCCGCATCAGGCATATATCGGCTTACTGCTGAATGTCGGTGTGATCGGAACGGTGATTTTGCTTTTGGGATTGTTTCTCAAAGTCGTGTCTTATTTTTTGGAGTATCTGAAGCAGAGAGAAGATATCTATTTGATTTTGATTGTGGCAACCTATATGTGGGTGTTTTTCGGGATGGGAAATTTTTCTTTTTCTATTTTTTGTAACCCTGTTTTTGCGGAGAAAGAGGCGCTATGAAACCAGCAATCAGTATTATTATTCCGGCGTATAATTGTGAAAAGTATATAGCGGATTGTCTGACAAGCATTGAGAGACAAACCTTTTGTGATTACGAGATTCTTGTGGTGGATGACGGTTCGAATGACCGCACACAGGAGGTTTTGCAAACGTTTGCGAAAAAGAATGATCGGATTCGTTTGTTCCGTCAGAAAAATGCAGGACCTTCTGCGGCGAGAAATACGGGAATCCGAAACGCGGCAGGAGATTATGTGATGTTCTGCGATGCGGATGACACGATAGCGCCGCATACCTGCGAAGCGCTGTACAGCCACGCGGCGGAAACTTCCGCAGAGCTGGTGCTTGCAGGGTATGTCGTGGAGGTCATTCAGAACGGAAAGCGGATCAGTCTGGAAG
>CAKRUL010000327.1 GCA_934403665.1 uncultured Clostridia bacterium
CACCAGACAAGAAGATGGAATCCGAAAATGGCAGAATACATCTTCACAGAGAGAAATGGTATTTATATCATTGACCTGCAGAAAACAGTAAAGAAAATCGAGCAGGCTTATGACTTTATCAGAAGCGTTGCGGAAGAAGGCGGCGACGTCCTGTTTGTCGGTACAAAGAAACAGGCGACCGATTCCATCAAGGAAGAAGCGGAAAGAGTCGGCATGTACTATGTCAATGCAAGATGGTTAGGCGGTATGCTGACAAACTTCAAAACCATTAAAAAGAGAATTGACCGTTTGTTCCAGTTAGAAAAAATGGAAGAGGACGGAACCTTTGATTTGCTCCCGAAAAAAGAAGTAATCAAGTTAAAGGCAGAAAGAGAAAAATTGGAGAAATTCCTCGGCGGTATCAAAAACATGAAAAAACTGCCGGCAGCCCTTTTTGTTGTTGACTTAAGAAAAGAAAAAAATGCGATTTTGGAAGCAAAGAAACTGGGAATTCCGGTTGTGGCGATTGTTGACACCAACTGTGATCCTGATGATGTGGATTATGTTATTCCCGGTAATGATGATGCTATTCGGGCAGTAAAATTGCTGGCTTCCACAATGGGAAATGCAATCATTGAAGGAAGACAGGGAACCGAAATGGCTGCGGAAGAAGAAAAAGCGGAAGAAATCAAAGAAGAGAAAGAAACAAAAGAAGAGGAATAAAACTGATCCCCTGTTTGCCGGGTTCCGAGGATTTTGGGAAACGGGGGATTTTGTTTTGTAAAGTGAAAAATTTCATTCGATAGAGGAGGAAATAGCGATGATTACATCTGCTATGGTAAAAGAGTTAAGAGAAAAAACCGGCTGCGGAATGATGGATTGTAAAAAAGCCCTGACAGAAGCAAACGGTGATATGGAAAAAGCAATTGAGTTGCTGAGAGAAAAAGGTCTTGCCGCTTCTGCGAAAAAAGCAGGAAGAATTGCAGCGGAAGGAATCGTGTCCGATTATGTGGACGATAATGTAGCCGCTGTTATTGAAGTGAATTCTGAAACCGATTTCGTTGGAAAAAATGAAGAATTCAGAGCTTTTGTTAAAAAACTGGCTGAGATTGTTGCAAAAGAAAATCCCGCAGATGTGGAAGCACTTTCTGCATTGAAATATGATGATAAACTGACAGTTGCCGAAATGCTGCAGGAAAAAATTCTGACCATCGGGGAAAACATTAAAATAAGAAGATTTGCAAGATTTGAAGGCAATATCGCAACATATATCCATGGCGGCGGAAGAATCGGTGTTATCGTGAATTTTGACACAGATGTTGCTTCCAACGATGGATTCCCGAGATTTGCGAAAAATATTGCAATGCAGGTTGCTGCCGCAAATCCGACTTATGTGAAAAAAGAAGATGTTCCTGCTGATGTGATCAACAAAGAAAAAGAAATTCTGATGGCACAGGCAGTCAATGAAGGAAAACCTCAGAACATCGCTGAAAAGATGGTAAACGGCAGAATCGGCAAATTTTATAAAGAAGTATGTCTGGAAGAACAGGAATATATCATCGATACAGATTTGTCCGTCATCAAATATGTGGAACAGACCGCAAAAGAATTTGGCGGATCCATCAAAATCAAAGAATTTGTTCGTTTTGAAAAAGGCGAAGGTCTGGAAAAAAGAGAAGACAACTTTGCAGAAGAAGTTGCAAGCATGACCAAATAAAAAACGAATATATTTTTGAAAAAGAGCCTCCTATGATAGGATTTATCCTGTCATAGGAGGAATTTTTATGTTTTCATCTGCTTCCATCGAAGAAACATTCATTTCGATTCCATTTAGAACGAAAAAATTAATCTTTTCATTTGATAGAAAGTATGATAAAATGAATACAATGAAATATTATGGATAGGTGGTAGAAAGATGAGTGCAAAATATAAGAGGGTACTTTTAAAAGTGAGCGGCGAAGCGCTTGCTACAGAACAAGGATTTGGTTTGGACTTTCAAAAAATTAACAATGTTTGCGAGCAGATCAAAAAGCTTGATGAGATGGGTGTGCAGGTGGCAATCGTTGTAGGAGCCGGGAACTTTTGGAGAGGAAGAAACGGAGCCAATATGGACAGAACGCGTGCAGATCATATGGGGATGCTTGCTACCACAATCAATGCGCTGGCAATTCTGGACAGCTTGGAGAGCATGGGGGTTCCGGCAAGGGTACAGACCGGAATTGAAATGAAACAGATTGCAGAGCCTTATATCCGGAACAAAGCGATCCGTCATTTGGAAAAAGGAAGAGTGGTTATCTTTGGATGCGGAACAGGCAATCCTTTCTTTTCTACCGATACGGCTGCCGCATTAAGAGCCGCTGAAATTGAAGCAGATGTGATTCTGTTGGCGAAGAATGTGGACGGCGTTTATGATTCAGATCCGAATCT
>CAKRUL010000328.1 GCA_934403665.1 uncultured Clostridia bacterium
ATGCGGAAATGGTTCGCATCGATTGCAGGGTGTTTTCTAATGAATCGGCGGATAGCGTGCACAGAAAGGAAGTGGTTCCGTTTTCCGCTAAAACATGACAGAATATGTCCAGTTCCTTGTTTCCGGTGCTGAGCAGATCAATGCCTTTATATCCATGAAAATGTAAATCAATCAGACCCGGCAGAACCGTTAATCCTGTAATATCCCAAACGTCATCGGACGATTGCTCCGCAGACTCCGGAACAATTTTTCCGTCCCGAAGAAAAAGGTCTTTTTTCTCCCACTCAAAATGGCTGTTTAAAATGGTTCCCCCTGTTAGCTTCATCAAAGCTTCCTCCCCTGTTTTTACGACTGTGAAACCGGCGACATCTCGGAATCCTTGGTCATTACTCCGCTGTTGAACGCGTTTATTATACATCCCGTTTTTCGCAATTGCAAGTCATTCGGGCGATATGTTTATTAATTACAAACTTTGTTGATTTTATACAATAAAAAGAGAATTTGCAAAGCAGAAAATGAAAAATCCCCTTGCCTGTAAGAAGGCAAGGGGACAAAATAAATTCCGTATTATACGCCGCCGTATGCGTTAAAGCCGCCGTCGATGGGAAGGGTAATGCCGTTGATGAAACCGGAAGCGTCTTTACAGAGCAGGAACAGCAATCCGCCGAGAAGTTCCTCCGGTTCACCGAAACGTTTCATCGGTGTTCCGTTGAGGATTTTTTTGCTTCTTTCGGTATAGCTTCCATCCGGATTCGTGAGCAGATCCCGATTCTGATTCGTCAGGAAGAAGCCGGGCGCCAAAGCGTTGACACGGATATTGGTGGTGGAGAAATGAACCGCCAGCCATTCCGTAAAGTTTGAAATTGCCGCTTTTGCCGCACTGTAAGCGGAAACCTTTGTCAAAGGATGGTATGCGCTCATGGAACTCATGTTGATGATGGAGGCATCTTCTTTGTCTACCATATCGGATGAGAATACCTGAGTCGGCAACAAGGTTCCGACAAAGTTCAGATTAAATACAAACTGGATATTGTTTGGATCCAGATCGTAGAAGGAAATGATGTCGCTCGCTTCTACATCTGCTTTGGAATAATAATCATTGGTGGTGTTGCCGCGGGGATGATTTCCGCCGGCACCGTTGATCAGAATATCTACACTGCCCAGTTTTTCGTTGATTTCTTTTTTTGCGGCAACCAATTCTTCTTTTACAAGAACATTGGAAGCGACGCCGATAGCGACACCGCCTGCGGCTGTGATTTCATCTGCGACTTTTTGCGCCGCGTCTTTCCGCAAATCCATAACGGCAACCTTTGCGCCGCATTGTGCAATTGCTTTTGCCATGGTAGAGCAGAGAACGCCGCCGCCGCCGGTCACAACTGCAACTTTTCCTGTTAAGTCAACATTCAGTGGAATATGCATTTTTATGTACCTCCGTATATGATTTTTATTGAAAAGCTTGAACCTCCGTAAAATATCTGTCAAAAGGTTCTTAATGTCTGTTATCTTTTACGACCGCTTCATAAAGACCGTTCAGATAAGTGGCTCCGAGCGCCCTGTCAAACAGTCCGTATCCGGGCTGACCCGTTTCGCCCCAAATCATTCTGCCGTGATCCGGCCGGATATAACCGTCAAAGCCAATTTCATAAAGCGCTTTGATGATTTCATACATGTCCAGAGAACCGCATTCGGATTTGTGTGCGGCTTCCTCAAAACAGTGATCGCCGGTAATCTTGATGTTCCGGGCGTGCATAAAGTGAATTCTGTCTCCATAACGGCGAATCATTTCCGGAATGTTATTGTTCGGATTGACGCCCAAAGAGCCGGAGCAGAGGGTAAGACCGTTGTTTACACTGGGAACCAGATTCAGAAAACGATCCAGATTGGTTTCGTCAACGATAATCCGCGGAAGCCCGAAAATCGACCATGGCGGATCATCGGGGTGAATCGCCATTTTAATTTTCACTTCGTCACAAACCTTGATCACCTTTTCCAAAAAGTATTTCAGGTTATTCCAAAGATCCTCTTCGGTCACAGATTGGTATTTGGTGAGAAGTGCTTTCAATTCATCCTTATCATAGTTTTCCCAAGCAGGCAGAGAAATGTCTGCCACCAAAGGATTCATGGTTTTTGCAATTTCATCGACATAAATTAATGCCTCGGAACCGTCCGGAAGCTTGTGGTTCAATTCACTTCTCATCCAGTCGAACACCGGCATGAAATTATAGCAGACCACTTTTACGCCGTTTTTGGCGAGCCGCCTTAAGGTTGTGCAATAATTGTCAATGTATTGATCCCGGTCAGGTGCGCCGATTTTGATGGATTCGTGAACCGGTACACTTTCCACCACCTCAAAGGTAAGCCCGGCAGCCTCGATTTTTTGCTTGTGCTGCGCAATTC
>CAKRUL010000329.1 GCA_934403665.1 uncultured Clostridia bacterium
GTTAAAATTTCAACTTATAATTGATGGATTTCCCCTCAAATCGGTGCATCATCATCCCATCTGTTTTTTGTTAAAACAGACCGCCATTTTTTGTTATTTTATTTTTTTCATTCCTGTGAATACTAAAAAAGACATGACACACGGAAAGGAATGAATCAAATGAATCCCTTGAAAAATACCGAAACAAAAAAACAATTCACAGCACTCGTTCTGGTCATTATGCTGCTTTGCCCCCTGACAGGCTGCAGCGGAAAAAACAACGGAAACAAAAGCATCGAAAATTCTTCCGACCCCTCTCAAACGGCACTTCCGAGCGTGGACGGTGCACCTGCTTCTGTAAACGAAAACGCAGGCACAGCACCGGTGAATGTCTATACCGCATTGGACAACAAGGTCCGCGGCTTCGGTTTTGCAAAATCCCCCAAAGGAACGGTGCCCAATATCGGCTCCTACGCAAAACTGATCGAGCATTCCAAAGCGAGATACGTCGGAGACACCAGCGGAAAGAATCTCTATCTTACCTTTGATGAAGGATACGAAAATGGTTTTTCCGGCAAGATCCTGGACACCTTAAAAGAAAAAAATTGTCCTGCCGCTTTTTTTGTTACGGGCGATTACCTGAAACGAGAGCCGGAGCTGATTGACCGGATGATCAACGAAGGGCATATCGTGGGAAACCACACATGGAATCATCCCACCCTGCCAAAGATTGAAGATGAAACCAAGTTCAAAGAAGAGCTGACCAAGCTGGATGACTATCTGGCGGAAAAGCATGGAACAAAAACGGTCTATTTCCGATACCCGAACGGCGAATTCAGCGAACGCAGTCTCAAAATGGTGGACGATATGGGCTACAAAACCGTGTTCTGGAGCACCACCTATAAAGACTGGGAGCGGAATGTCTCAAAAGGTGCCGATTATGCCTATGACAACATTGTCAACCATGTTCATGACGGTGCCATTCTGCTGTTACATGCCGTCTCCAAAGATAACGCTGAGGCGCTCGGACGGATTATCGACACTCTGCGGGCAGAGGGTTATACCTTCTGTTCCCTGGATGATTTAAACTTTGAGAAGCAGTAAATCAAAGATTTTATGGGATCGGGGAACCCTCCGGTCCCTTTTTCGTAATTTTTTAAATATTCTGCAACATTTTCACCGATTCAGATGTATTATAAGTGAGGACCTCAAAAAAATTCTTTCAGGAGGATAAATCATTATGAAAAAACATCAAATTACTGCACTTCTTCTAAGCAGTATCTTATCTTTTTGCTCGCTTTCATCCGTATCCGCAGAGGAAATTGCCCCTGTTGCACCTCTGATTGCAGCACCGGAAACCTACAGTGTTTCTGTCAATGAAAGCGTTCTGGATCTTAAAGATTTCATTCCATACATAAGCGGGGAACAAATCATGATTCCCGTGCGTCTTATCAGTGAAAAGCTCGGATTTCAAGTCTCTTGGAACGAAGCAGAAGAGAGTATTCACTTGGAGAATGGAACCGTTCATACAACGGTGTATATCGGGGAGGATTCCTATTACATGGCAAGTTCAACAGCAATCGGCATGTCCGCCCCCTGTTCCTTAGGTGCGGCTCCGGAATTGAAGGGGAATACCTCCTATGTTCCTGCCGCCTTATTCCAGATATTGTTCTGCAACAAAGACGCTGTGCAGATCAAAGATCATACGATTGCAATCATCAGTGAACCGCAAACCTCCACTCAGATTCCGAATCCGATTCGGAACTATCCGGCCATAGAGGACGCCTTGAAGGCATTGCACTTTGAAGCGGCTGCCCCCACTGTCCTGCCGGCTGACTATACGCTTTCCTCTGTTGATACGATTGCAGACAAAATTCTGCAGATAACATATGCAAACGGAAAAAGTGAGATACTCTACCGCACTGCGGAAGGCTCGGAAGACATCAGCGGCGATTATAATACATATGCCTTCACAAAAACGGTGCTTCTTGCCGATTGTCACGTTACTATAAAAGGAAACGAAGAGAATATTTTTAATGCCATCTGGAATAAGGACGGAAAATGCTATTCTGTTTTTGCAGAAAACGGTTTGTCTCTGGAGGAACTGAAAACCATCCTTTCCGGCATCTGATCCATGTCGGCATTGATTAACGCCGCCGAAGAACTCTCCGGCGGCTGTTCTGCCATATGAAAAATACTGCGGCTTGACGGGCAATGGCGCATTTCAGACAAAGGGGAACATCGGCATGCAGACAAACGAGGAAAAAATATCATACTGGATTGAGACCTATGGAGATATGGTTCTTAGGCTTGCCGTCTCTTACCTGAAAAACTTACAGGATGCCGAGGATATTGTGCAAACCGTTTTTATGACGTTATTTCAGAAAAATCCCGTTTTTGAGCACCC
>CAKRUL010000330.1 GCA_934403665.1 uncultured Clostridia bacterium
ACATCTCTTCCGACGTCAATTATTCCGCCAACAAGATCCAGCAACGCTTTGGGATTCGGTGTTGCTATTTGCCTGAGAACTCCCTGTATTCCTGTTGCTGTTTCAAGTTCGGCTACGGTGTTATATCCGCTTGGGTCGCTGTTTGAAACAGGATTTGCATCAGCATAAAGATACTTATGCAGCGAAACAGGATCATCAATCGAACCCTCATAGCTGTCCATAGATATGAACGTACCGACAGTAGGATTCATATATCTCGCACGGAGATAGTAAAGTCCTGTTACGGGGTCAAACTGCTCGCCTGCAAAGAGGAAGTCGTTTTTCGTACCGCCAATGGAAGAAATCAAGTTACCGAATGCGTCATAGACATACTTGTCCGTAACCTTGCCGCTTTCGTCAGTAAGCGCACGCACAGAGCCGTGTCCGTCATAGACATAGTAAGACTTTTTACCGTCACGTTCCTGAGAAATAAGCTCATCGCCACGGGTATAGTAACACTTTTCCGTGTTATCAAAATTCATTTCAGCAAGAACATATGTCAGTTCGCCGTTTATGTCAAGCAGATACTTTGTGTACTCGCCCTCGGAACTCTTTGCAATACGGTTTCCTGCATAATCGTACTTGTATTCTTCAACAGAAACATTGTTTCCGCTCTGAACAGTTGCACGGACAAGACGGTTTTCTGTTCATCAAAGTAAAATCATTTTTGATAACAAATTTATTTTAGTTGCACATTCATTAGCCAATCTGATCTCAGCTTCGCCCTCAAAAATATTTTTACATTCTTTTATAGCATGAATCAGCTCATTTCTAAACTCTACAACTTTACAGCAAAAACTGTCAAATACATGACCTTCGCATACATAAGAATTATAACATGATATAATCATATTAGTTCCATCAATAATTCCTTGCATACAAAATTCTCCATCCATAAATAGCATTTTTATTTCCGAATTATTTTTGTATGCTGTAATGAATGAATCAGCCCACCATACAAAAACAGGATAAAGAAAATCTGTCCATTCATAATCAGGAAAATATTTTTCATCATGGTTTATGGACAAATAACCATAGATATTCTTACTTGATTTTGAAAACTCATATTGACCGAATAGTATACGCATAATACAACTCCTTTAATATTTTGGCCATGCTGATTCAATAACTTTTGTAACCAAATTTAGCCACATTTGTATAATATACCCATCATATTTACCTACAAGAAAGACTCTGTCACCTTGAGTTTGTACTTTTTCACAGCAAGAATAGGCAATACGTATTGCTCTTTCAATCATAGGAGCAGTCATCCATTGTGGAAATCTATCTTTTTTAGGTCCACCCCTATTGCCACCAGCAGAATGCCCAGACATAATATGATCCATATCCAATTTCACCTTTTTTCCTGAAGGAAGATTAGGAGATTTCTTTTTTGCTTCAAGAAAATCTGAAACTAAAGCTTCATCTATATCTGCCACTTCTACAATCAAATTCTGTGATAAATCAGAAGATGAACTACCACTGGCCAAATCATCAAGCCATTCACAGATAATCTCTGAGATTTCTATCACAAAAGAATTACCTGTCATTGAATAATAAGACAGCTCTACAATTAAGGTACTAAACAACATCACAATAGCGGCATTATATTTGTTTTCTTCAATCCAAACAATTGCATTATACCCACTCGGATCAGAGTACGTCACAGGATTAGCATTAGCATAAAGATACTTATGCAAGCTAACAGGATCATTAATATCGCCCCGATAAGTATCCTGCGAAATAAACCTGCCCGTAGAGGTTTCCATATATCTCGCACGGAGATAGTAAAGTCCGGTAGTCTCATCAAACTGCTCTCCGCAATAACGGTAGCAATTCTTGGTAGAGCCAGTGGATTTCAGCAAGTTACCAAATGCGTCATAGGAATAGGTATCGGTAACAACGCCGCTTTCATTAGCAAGACCAACAACAGAACCGTGTCCGTCATAAAGATAGAACGAAGTTCTTCCATCACGTTCCTGCGAAACAAGGTCAGCGCCAATCGTGTAGACACACTTCGCCGTGCCATTTTCGTCAATTTCTGCAAGAACATTTGTAAGTGAAGAATTATCATTGAGATACTTTGTATACTCAAATTCGCCGTTGCTCTTATGAGTAGTCTTGCTTGTTCTGTTTCCTGCGTAATCACAGGTATAGCTTTCCTCAATTACAAGCGAGCCGTTCTGAACAGTAGCCTTAATGAGCTTATTTTCAGCGTTGTACTCATAGAGTGCAGACTGTGCAGAGCCAATAACCCTTACAAGATTGCCATTAAGATCATACTCATAAGATGTTTCGGAATCTGAAACAAGCTGATTGAGCGCATTGTAAACATACTCAGTAGCAG